>DATFMD010000389.1:0-8640 GCA_035267125.1 Nitriliruptoraceae bacterium
GGCATGACCATGCAGGTCTGGCTCGAACACGTCTGCCGCATTCGCGGTGCCGATGCGCGGGCATTGTTGGGGTGTGTCGACGTCCTGGCCCGGATGCCGTCAGTGCTGATCGGCCTGTGCGACCGGTGGTTGTCGTGGTCGCAGGTCCAGGCAATCTGCCGTGCTGCCCGTCGGGCACCCATGGCGCGCCTGGGCGAACTGGACGGTCTGGTGTCAAGCGCGATGCTCGACATGGCCACGTTCGAACCCGACGCCGTCGTGGAGGACGTGTGGGTGTGGGTCGACGCCATCAGGCCGTCTCGCCTCGAACAGGCCGAACGGGCAGCTGCGCGCAGCGAGTTCGTGTCCCTGTCCCCGAAACTGTTCGGCGGCGGATCGATGTACGGCGAACTGGGACCGGTGGGGTTCGCGACCGTGGCCGAAGCGCTGGACTCTGGCCTGGCCCCTCCTGCATCCCCCGACGACCTCGACGACCTCGACGATGATGCCGCTGCCGGGCTGTTTGCCAGCCTCGATGACCAACGTCGCGCCCACACTCGCGATCACGGCACCCGCATGGCCCGCCGGCTGGTCGACCTGTGCGAGCGCGCCCTGTCCGGCACCCTCCCCTCGACCAGCGATGGTGCGGTGCCCTCGGGTTCGCCCGGTCGTGCCCGACCGCTGCTGCTGGCCACCATCGACGCCGACGCTCTTCTGGACGCCACCCGGACACCGGGCTGGCTGCTGCACACGCTGGTCGGCGGCCGCATGAAGGTCTCGGCAAACCTGCTCCAACAACTCGTCGACGAACGCGGTGCCGACCTGCGCGGCATCGTCCTGGACGACTGCGGCCAAGTCATCGGGGTCGGACACAAGACCGACGTTCCGCCTCACTGGTTGCGCCAGGCAATCTGGACCCGCGACCTGGCCGCACGCGACCCTGACGGAGCCTGTCCGGTCCGCCGTACCGACCTCGACCACATCGTCGCATGGCCAGACGGCGCCACCGACGTCACCAACCTCCACCCGTTGGGACGACGCTGGCACAACCTCAAGACCTCCAGGGCCTGGACGGTCACCCGACGCGATGACGGCACCACCCAGTGGCGCCACCGCCGCCACGGCTGGACCCTGCGCCTGGCACCCGCCCGCCGCAGCCTCACCAACCCGCCACCGGATCCCGCCCGCCGCAGCCTCACCGACACACGATCACCCCCAGTCTCACCCGCTCCGCCCCAGCCAGCCCAGCCCAATCAACTCGCCCTGACCGGCGTGGACTGACCGAGGCAACCCCTCGACCACGCCCGCCACCAACCGCCCCGTCCACACGCCGACACCACGACGTCACACGACCGGCCGCCCGCCGACCCGACGCCTCCATCCACCTCACTGCCCCAGCCGAACGGCCCACGCCGTCCGGCCACGGGCACATTCCCATGCTCGCACAGCCTCGAAGCTCGTCGACCAGGAGCGCAAGCTTGACTGGCATGTCAAGCGGAGCGCACCAGTCCGAGGGAGATGGTGTCGGGACTGGACGTGCCTCAAGCGGAGCGGACTGCGACACGGGACAGCTCGCTGGACCGTGTCAAAGGAGCACCAAGGGCACGTCCAGCCCGATACCACGACCGAGCGCTGGGAGCACCAAGCGACCCACCGACCGCCGCCCGTCAGACCTGGGCGAGCTTCCGAGCCAGGTTGGACGGCAACGCGAACTCGACATCCTCGTCGACCACCGTCACCGTGCGCACCGTCATCAGGCCGCGATCACGGAACCACTGGATGACCTCGTCGACGAGCACTTCGGGAGCGCTGGCACCCGAGGTCAGGCCCACCACCCCGACGTCGTCCAGCCAACCGACATCGATCTCACTGGCATCGTCGATCAGGTGGGCGGCCGTGCCACGATCGCGCGACACCTCGACCAGTCGCTTGGAGTTCGACGACGTCTCTGATCCCACGACGAGGATCAGGTCGCACTGCGAGGCGAGCGTCTTGACGGCTTCCTGCCGATTGGTCGTCGCGTAGCAGATGTCGTCCTTCTTGGGCTGCTGCAGCAACGGGAATCGCTGCCGCAAACGGTCGACGACCTGCGTGGTCTCGTCCATCGACAGCGTCGTCTGGGTCAGGTAGGCGACGTTGTCGGGGTTGACGTCACCCAGAGAATCGACGTCGTCGGGCGTTTCCACCAGCGAGATCGATCGCGGCGCCTGCCCCATGGTCCCGACGACCTCCTGGTGGCCATCGTGGCCGATGAGCACGATGTCCTTGCCCGCAGCGGCGTAGCGCCGGGCCTCGTTGTGGACCTTGGTGACCAACGGGCAGGTCGCATCGACCAGCACGTGGTCGAGTGCCTGCGAGTTGGCGAAGGCCTCTGGTGGCGAGCCGTGCGCCGAGAACACGACGACGGCGCCTTCGGGCACCTCGGTCTCGTCCTCGACGAACACGGCGCCGCGATCGGCCAACGACTGCACGACGTGCGTGTTGTGCACGATTTCGTGTCGGACGTAGACCGGGGCACCATATGCCTCCAGCGCCTTCTCGACGATCAGGACGGCACGGTCAACGCCGGCGCAGAAGCCGCGAGGGGCCGCCAACAGGAGTGTGTGGGGAGTGGGAGAAGTCATGTGGCCAGCGTATACACCAGCAGTCCGGGTCCCCTTCCCCGAGACCCGGTGGAACGTCGCGCAGATGGGCAACCAGCCCCCTGGACACGCCCTAGAATTGGCGCCGGACGGAGCATGATGCCCCGAGAGCGCAGGACGACCGTGCACATCATCATCGGCGGGAGCGGACAGCTCGGATCGCAGGTGGCTGAACAGCTGTCTGCCGACCCCGAGCTCGACGTCGTGGTGATCGACGTCGACGCCCGGGCGCTGGAGACACTGGGCACGGCGTTCAACGGCGAGACCATGGTCGGCAACATCACCGATCGCGACGTGCTCGAACAGGCCGGCGTCGCCCGCGCCGACGGACTCCTGGCCGTGACACGATCCGACAACGCCAACCTCATGGCAGTCCAGATCGCCCACCACCTCTATGGGGTCCCCCGCGCCGTCGCACGCCTGTTCAACCCCAGCCGCGAGCAGACCTACCGCCGCCTGGGGGTCCGCTACGTCTCGGCAACCGGAATCCTGTCGAAGTTGTTCATCAACGAGTTCCGTGACAGCGACTTTCCCCACCACGTCAGCCACATTGCCAGCGACGTCGAGATCGTGGACCTGTGGCTGGGCGCTGCCGTGGATGGCATGTCGGTCGGCGAGATCGAGCAGGTGGGTCGCCTGCGGGTGGCGTCCATCACGCGTGGCGAACAGGTGTCGGTGGCGCAAACGAACGACCCGCTGCACGGCGGCGAGACCATCACCGTGGCGATGCGGCGAGCCGACCGTCGCCACGTCAAGTCACTGCTGGCCACCGACCGGGAACGCCTGGCCGCCTCCACCGACGGGAGCCGATGATGTACATCGTCATCGTCGGCGGAGGCCGCATCGGTCGCCACATCGCCGTGGACATGGTCAACCGCGGCAATCGCGTCACCGTCATCGAGAAGCAGGCCACCCGTTGTGAGCGTCTCGTGGTGGACCACGACGTGCTCGTGATCGAGGGGGATGCCGGCGACATCGAGACGCTGCGCCATGCCCGCAGCGACCGGGCCGACGTGTTCGTGGCCACCACCCACGATGACGAGGACAACCTGGTCGCCTGCCAACTCGCGATCGCCGAGTTCCAGGTCAAGCGGGCCATTGCCAGGGTGAACTCACCCAAGAACGTCGAGATCTTCGAGGTGTTGGGCATCGAGGCGGTGTCCTCGACGCGGATCATCTCCGAGATGCTGGAGTCGGAGTTCACCGTTGATGACCTCGTCAAGTTGACCCAGGTCCGCCAGGGACGGATCGCCGTGCTGGAGATCCAGGTGCCCGACGGCCACACACATCACGACGAGGCCGGCAACGTCCTGCCGGCACCCAGGGTGCGCACCGTCGTCGAGTTGGGACTGCCCGACAGCGCCGTGCTGGCTGCGGTCTTTCGGGGCGCCACGACGATCGTGCCCCACGGTGCCACGGAGGTTCGTCCGGGCGACGAGGTCGTGGTGATGACCGTGCCCGATCTCGAGGCCGAGGTCCGCGCTGCCCTGGTGGGCGGGTGATGGCGCGGGATCGCCGATCCGACGACGCCGGCCGCGCGGTCATCGGCTCGGACGAGCGCGATCGTCGGTGGCAGCGGACCGAGGAGCCGACCTGGCGACGCGCACTCAACGGCATCGGTTCCGTCGTGGTCATGGCGATCGTCGTGGTCCTGGTCGGCCTGGCATTGTCGTGGCTGGCCACGCTCGTGCTGTAGATGCTGCTCGCGCCCTCCGTCGACGACGTCAAGGCCATCATCAGGGCATCGGCAACTGGCGTGCTCGTCTTCTCGCTCGGGATCGCCTTGTTGGCCCCGGTTGCCCTCGTGCTTGGCGAAGCCAACGCTGCCACCGCGCTCCTGGTGGGTGCGGCACCCGCCGTCGCGATGGGTGTGCTGGGGCGCCGCATCCCGACCTCGTCGCTGCGACTGACCTGGACGCGCGCCATCGTGACCGCCACGACCACGTGGATCGCCTGTGCCTGCGTGGCGGCCGTGCCGCTGTACTTGTCCGGCCACTTCGTCGGCGTCGACGCCGCCTTCTTCGACGCCGTGTCCGGAGTGACCAACACCGGACACAGCCTGGTTGCGGACCTCGACCACCTTCCACGCTCCCTGGTCCTGCTGCGCAGTTGGATGGAGGTGGCTGGTGGCGCGGCGTTCCTGTTCGTCGGGCAGTCGTTGCTTGAGGCACGACGGGCACTGGCGACGAGCCTCACACCCGGCGACACCATGGGTGAGCACGTCATGCCGGGCACGGGCAAGGGGCTTCGTCGCACGTGGCGAACCATCGCAGCGCTGGGCATCACGGGCGTGGTCGGTGTCGGCGTGGCGCTGTCGGTGGCAGGCGTGCCGCTCGCATCGCTGCCGATCACCACCATCAGCCTGGTGGCCGCCGCCGCGACCACCGGCGGATTCATCCCGAACACGGGCGCAGTCGGCGCCTACCACTCGGTCGTCGTCGAGTTCATGCTGGTCGTGCTCATGCTCGGAGGGGCAACCAGCGTCGGCGTGCTGGCGGCAGCGGCCCGGCGCCAGCACGATCGGATTCGCAACGACTTCAGCTTCCAGGTCTACGTCGGCATGTTGGCTGCAGTCCTGGCCGGGACGATGGTCGGTCTGGCGCGCGCGGGCACGTTCGAGGCGGTCGTGCCCGTCGCACGTCACGGCATCTTCTCGGCGGTCGCCGCGGTGACCACCACCGGGTTGTCGACCGTCGCACCAGAGCTGTTCATCAGCGACTTCGGCGTCCTGGCACCGGCGGCCCTGGTGACCGGCATGGCGGTTGGCGGGATGTTGGGATCGATGAGTGGGGGCTTCAGCACGCTGCGCATGGGGCTGCTCGCCAAGGGTGTGATCAGCGACGTGAGGAAGGTGCTGCAACCGGAAGGGGCGGTGTCACGGGTGGGCTGGATGCGCCTCGGGCGGCGCGAGGTCCTGACCGATGCCCACGTGCGGTCGGCCGCAACGACCGTGATGCTGTTCCTGATCGGGATCCTGGCTGGCGCAACGGTCCTGCTGTGGGCTGACGGCAGGATCGCACTGCGGGGGGCGCTGTTGACGGCAACCTCGGCCATTGGCAACGTCGGCCTCGACGTCGGCGTGTTGGAGCCGGGCCAGGCCTGGTACGTCACCACGACCTTCACGATCCTGATGCTGCTTGGTCGACTCCAGTGGCTGGGCATCTTCGCAGCGATCGGGTTCGTGGTCGCCATCGTGCAGGGTCGACGATGAGACCTCGCCCCGCCCGTTCCGCGCGCATGTCCGCCCACACCACCCGCCCGGTCCCCAGGAGGTCGCGATGACGACACCTCGCACGCGCCATCGATTGCTGATCGCCGGATTCATTGCGGCGCTGGCAGTGATCGGGATCGGCGTCCAGTGGTCCCACGACGCCGCTCCGAGGGTCCCCCTGGACGTGGTCCCCGCCGGAGCCGAGGATCCTGAGTCCGTCGAGGCACGCACCCTGACCTGTGAACGAACGCTCCCCGACGCCCCGACCAGGGACCTCGAGGAGGTCGAACCAGTCGGACGCGTCTCGTCCGAGGCGGTGAACTCGTGCCCGGATGCCTTCGACGGGCAGGTGGTGGTGTACTACGGCGAGGTCGTCGGTGACGTGCTGCAGCGCGACGGCGGCGCCTGGACCCTCGTCAACGACGACGCGTATGCCCTGACCCTGGGGCCCTTGTCGGGCCACGGCGACTTCGAGGGCGGCAACAGCGGGCTGGCGGTGTGGTTGCCCGGGCAACTCGCCACCCTTGCCGACGAACCCGGCAATGCCGACCGGCGCGGCGACGTCCTGCGCGTCAACGGCGTCGTGCGACGCGCCGACCCCGAAGACGGTGGCGGCCTCACCCTGCGAGCGATCCAGGCCGAGGTCGTCTTCGAAGCCCAGTACCTCGAGACCCCGGTCAATCGCGTGCAGGCACTCGTGGCCGCGGTGTTCACGCTGGTCGCGATCGGCGTCGTGGTGTGGGACCGACGCCTGCGCGCGCGGCGTTGAGGTGATCTTTCGCCCCGACCGCGAGGACCTGAAGGTCATTGGTCACTACCTCGGCATCATCACGATGTCACTGACGGCCGTGATGGTCGTGCCGTTGCTGGTGGCCATCGCGACGTGGGAGCCTGACGACGTCACGGCGTTGCTGATCGGCATGGCGGTGGCGATCGGACTCGGGCAATTCCTGCGCACGCGGCTGCGCACGACACGGGAACTCGAGTGGTCACACGGGCTGGTCACGGTGGCGCTGGCCTGGATCCTGGCAACGATGGTCACGGCGATCCCGCTGTACCTCAGTGGCCACTTCAGCAGCTATTTCGATGCCACATTCGACGCGATGTCGGGCTACACGACGTCGGGTCTGTCGTTGCTCCAGGACCTCGACCACCTGTCGGCGCCGATGAACCTGTTGCGCCACCTGACCCACCTCGCGGGCGGCCAGGGCATCGTCGTGGCCGTACTCACGATCATGACCTCGGCCGGGTCCCAGATCTCCACGTTGTACGTGGGCGAGGGACGTGACGACCGCATCGTGCCCTCGATCATCCAGACCGCACGCTTCATCTGGGTCGTGACGGCGTTCTACGCCGTGGTCGGCACGACGGCGTTGTGGATCACGGCCCGACTGGCGGGGTTCAGCGACGGCCGGGCACTGTTCCACGCCTTCAACATCTTCATCGCGGCCTTCGACACCGGCGGGTTCACACCGAACTCGACCTCCATGGCCTACTACCACTCCGCGCCGATGGAGACGGTCGTGTTGGTGTTGATGATCGCCGGGACGCTGTCGTTCGGGATGCACTACATGCTGTGGCGTCGACGGACTCGCGAGGCCGCGCTGAATCTCGAACTGCGGTCGCTGGCAACGACCATGACCATGACGGCGATGATCGTCGTGTTCGGCCTGGTGCGGGCAGGCACGTTCGATTCCGTCGACAACCTGTACCGCAAGGGCATCATGACCCTGGTGTCGGCACACACCGGGACGGGCTTCGCCTTCAACGCCGGCGCACTCTACGAGTCGGACTGGGGGCTGATCGCTCCGGCGGGGATCGTGATCGCGATGGCGTTGGGCGGCATGGCGTCGTCGACCGCCGGAGGCATGAAGGCGATGCGGGTCGGGCTCGCGGCCAAGTCGCTGGCTCGCGACATCAGGCGCTCGATCATGCCCGACGCCGCCGTTGTGATGAGCGGCTACACCGGCAAGCGCCGCCAGGTGCTGCGCGACGGCGTTGTGCGGCCAGCCGTGACGATCCTGGTCCTCTACATGATGATGTACCTCGGTGGCGCAGCAGTCGGGGTGTTCTACGGCTTCGACCTGACCACCGCCCTGTTCGAGTCGACGTCGGCGGCCGCGAACGTCGGACTGACGTCGGGGCTGTTGGCGCCGGACAACCCCCTGCCCCTCAAGACCGTCTACTGGGTCCAGATGTGGCTGGGACGTCTCGAGTTCATGGCAGCGTTCGCCCTGATCGGCTGGACCTGGGCCCTCCTCCGCGCCCGCGTCTGACCCCCCGAGCGACGAGTGCTCGAAAATCGGTACCTGCTCACGGCGCGGACAACTGCGCGCGCACAATTCGCACTTGACTCGCCCTCCCTGCCAACTATGGTCGATAGACGGTCGCCTAGCCCGGGCGGCTCTGACAGGGGGATCCAAATGGATGCATCAGAGTTCTTTCCGAAGGCACTCGGCGAAATCGGTCGTAGCCGGATCGTGTATCGCGAGGTGTCGGGTGGGTACTTCGGCGATGACCACATTGTTGGCGTGCCATGCTTCTGTGTTCAGGACACTCCCGACAACCCATGTCCATGCCCCTCGTGGCCCTGGGTCTTGATTCCGAGACGCTCGGTACTCGACAGCGGGGGTAGTGACCGGTCGACAAGCGATGGGGAAGGGCTGTCCTGGGTCGAGGTTGATGCGTCGACTTCCGCGATCCTGCTTGCTCCCACGGAAGTGGCAGCCGGGGATCTTGTCGCGGCAGGCATGCGCGAGCCCGGCTCCGCTGCAACGCGACGAAGCCGGCTCGACGACTGGCTTCGAT
>DATFMD010000390.1:0-5001 GCA_035267125.1 Nitriliruptoraceae bacterium
TCTCAAGGCGGCGATCGCGGCCGGCATCGACGTGGTGCGGCTGAACTTCTCCCACGGCAGTCTCGACGAACATGCCCAGCGTCTCGAGCGGGTGCGCCGTATCGGCACACAACTCGGGCGCACGGTCGGTGTGCTCGGCGACCTCCAAGGACCCAAGATCCGTCTTGGCGTGCTGCCCGACGCCGGGGTCATGCTCGAAGACGGCGCCGAGGTCGTCCTGCGGGCGGGGCACAACGAACTCGACTCCTACGACGACGGCACCGGCACCCCGGTACTGCCGGTGGTCTACGAACAGATGGCCGCCGACGTCGACCCGGGTTCGCTGGTGTTGCTCGACGACGGGATGCTGCGCCTGGTCGCAGCGCGCGTCGACGGCGACGCCGTGACCTGTCGTGTCGTGGCGGGTGGGTTGGCCAAGTCTCGCAAGGGCCTGAACATGCCGGGCGCCGAGGTGTCGGCGCCATGCCTCACCGACAAGGACAAGTCCGACCTGCTCGACATGATCGAGTTGGAGGTGGACTGGATCGCGCTGTCGTTCGTGCGACGGGCCTCGGACGTCCTGCTGGCGCGAGAACTGTCGGAGGCCAACGGCGGCCAGGCTCCCATCATCGCCAAGCTCGAACGGCCCGAGTCGGTCACCAACCTCGACGAGATCGTCGCGGCCACCGATGCCGTGATGGTCGCGCGTGGCGACATGGGTGTGGAGGTCGGACCCGAGCGCGTGCCCGCCATCCAGAAGCGCATCATCGACACTGCCAACCAGGCCGGCAAGCCGGTCATCACCGCCACCGAGATGCTCGACTCGATGATCCGCAGCCCGCGTCCGACGCGCGCCGAGGCCTCCGATGTGGCCAACGCCGTGTTCGACGGCACCGACGCGTTGATGTTGTCGGGCGAGACGGCTGCCGGGCGCTACCCGGTCGAGGCCGTGCGCACCATGGCACGCATCATCGAGGAGGCCGAGGCATCGGCCCACCTGGTCCACGCGCCGCCGACCTCGGGGCCGGACGCATCCGTGGCCAGGGTCGTGGCGCAGTCCGCAGTCGAGGTTTCCACGGCCGTCAACGCCCGTGCCCTGATGGTCTTCTCGCTGTCGGGTTCGTCGGTGCAGCTGGTGTCGAAGTTCCGTCCGAGCGTGCCGGTGATCGGGTTGTCACCCGACTACCGGGCCCTGCGGCGGATGGCGCTGATGTGGGGCACTCGCAGCCTCGAGGTGCCGACCAAGGACGATTCCCGTGCCCTGACGCTGGCTGCCGAAGAGGTGTGCCTGCGGGCAGGGGTTGCGAGCCCGGGCGACGCCGTCGTGATCGTGTCCGGGATACCGGGTGGCCACGGCGGGACCAACCGCATCCTGGTGCACCACATTGGCGACGTGCCGGACTGACGCGGTCATGACCTCCTCCAACTCCCCGGGCACCGGCGCGGGTCGATCATCCTCCGCGGCACGCCACAGTGGCCAGGTGTCACGGCGACCGTCGCGGTTCCTGCTCGGCATCGCCGCCGTCTACGGCGTGGCCGCGCTGGTGGTGCTGGTGTCGTGGTCGCTGTTCGGTGACGCCTGGTGGCTCCAGCCGTTGAACCTGACCATGATCTGGTGGCCGCTGCCGGCCTTCGCCCTCGCGCTGGTGGCCATCGGGATGCGCCAGTGGCGGGCGCTGGCCTGGTTGCTGGTCCCGATCCTGGGCTGGACCTGGATCTACGCCACGGCATGGGTGCCGCCCACGAACGTGGACGTCGCGGCACCGGCAGACCTGCGGGTCGTGGCGTGGAACATGTTCGTGGGAACTCCCGACGCCAGCCACGTGACCGAGATGGTCGACCGGGTGGACCCCGACGTCGTGTTGCTGATGGAGGTGTTCCCGGCTCGCCAGGAGGAACTCGAGACCGAGCTCGAGGACCGACTCCCGTACACGGCCGCGGTGCAGTCCGAGGGCGTCGGGGGCGTGATGGTGGCGTCGCGGTACCCGATCGCGGACGTGCGCGAGGTGCCGTCTGTGGAGGGCGCGCGATCGTCCCTGGTCGCAATCGTCGACGTCGACGGCACGCACCTGCAGGTGGTCCCCGTGCACCTGCGGTCACCCTGCCTGGAGTGCGGTGACTCGTTGACGCAGCGGCTGTCCCTGGAGGGATCGACACGTGCAGCGGAGATGGCGGCCGTGCTGGGAGCGTTGGAGCCCGGGATGCCGACCATCGTCGGGGGTGATCTCAACTCCAACGAGCGCTCGCTGCCGTACCGTGAGCTGACCGGTGCCGGCTTCGACGACGCGCAACGGTCGGTCGGCCAGGGTCCGGGGTTCACGTGGCCGGCGGGCGGTGGGAGGATGCCGTTCCCGATGGTGCGCATCGACTGGCTGCTGTCGCGCGGACTGGAGCCGGTGGCCGCATGGGTCGAGCCGGCCGGACCGTCGGACCATCACCCGGTGGTCGCCACGTTCACGTTCCAGGAGGCGTCGTGATCGCCAGCGAGGGCAGTGCCATCGATGCCACCCAGCGCTACTGCTGGTTGACCATCGCAGGACGCGTCACGGCGCGGCGTCGGACCGCGGAACTGTGGTTCGTCCCCGCGGACGGTGGCGTCTTCCTGATGTCGGGGTCCGGGGGGCTGACCCAGTGGTGTCTCGACCTCGAACGCGAGGAACAGGCGGTGCTGCGCATCGGCGACAACTCGTGGCACGTTCGAGCCGCGAAGGTCACCGACGACGAGGTGCGGGCAGCGTCGTTGGAGATGTTCCACGACAAGTACGACACGCCCGACCATGACCGACTCGACCCCTGGCTCGCCAATGCCGTGGTCTTTCGACTGGTGATCACGCGTGAACTGGTCACCTGACCCGGCCCGTCCTGGGTGCACGGGCGGTCGTTGCCTCGGGGTCCAGCGCGGCCCGTGTTCCGGTCGTGGCGCTCGATCGTGCGCGTGGCCAGGCCCGGTCAGCCCGACACCGTGAGCGTGCCGCGCATCCCCTCGTCGTCGAAGACGTGGGGCGTGCACAGGAACTCGAAGGTGCCGGCAGCGTCGCCCGGCACCTCCACCAGCGCTTCGTCGCCGGGCAGGAGCACCACGTCGATGCCGAGCTCGTCGATCGTGAAGGTGTGGTAGGAAAGGTCGTCGTTGATCACGATGAATCGATCCCCGGGGTTGGCCTCCAGGACCTCGGGGCTGAAGGCGAAGTCGTCTGCTCGCACCTCCGTGGCGCCGGCTCGCAACTCCGGGTCGACCGTGTCCCCGCCTGTCAGAGTGACGACGGCCGACACGGCCAGGACGCCGCCGACGCCAGCCAGCACGGTCAGCCTGATGCGTCGTTCAGCCGCGGCCGGTGAGGGTTCGCCGCGCGACAGCGTGGCCAGGGTCGCGATGCCGGCCACGACTGCGACGACCGCGCCGGTCAGGAACACCAGGATCGGGGCGAAGTCCCAGAAACTCTCGACGAATCGCAACGTCGCAACCTGGGAGCCGTTCGCGAGCAGCCCCAGGCCCGCCAACACCACCGCGACCACGATCCGCCACCGGCGCCCGGACAGCACCAGCCAGCGACCCAGCAGTGCGACCCCTGCAGTCACCGCCGAGAAGATCAGCGCGAACGCGTTGAACTGGTCGAATATCGACAGTGCCACCGCGAACAGGGGCGCAACGAGCATCAGCAGGAACCCGAAGGATGCCGTGCGCGCCCACCTCGTCGGTCCGGGCGGCGCGCTCGTCGCCCCGCCTGCGTGCGCCGGCGTGGCGGTCGCCGTGTCGATGTCGGACTCGTCCATGGTGTGCCTCCGTTCCCCCGGGCCGACGGACTCCCCAGGTGCCAGTGCAGGAAGGCACGTCCGTCGACCGGGCGCCCCCGGCGCCCCGAGGCGTCTGGTCGAGCACCCACGGGCATCGTGGCCGCCCGAGCCCGTGCGGGAAACCCGGGTGTCCCCCGTTTGCGGTGGGGCAGCCCACCACCGGGATTCCGGTTGGCCCCACCACTGGGCGGGGCTGGGCACCGCGACCACCGGGGCCACCGTGTCGTGCGAGGACAGCGCCTGGCCAGGGGCGCCAGGCGACCCACCCCTGGGCGTCGACGTCGGATGTCGACTGTGACCGCTGGATCGACCGCCGATGCGGTGTGGCCTCGTCCGCCCGGACGCGCGACACGTGTTCAGCGCCCGTCGGCAGGGCTCGGCGGCCGGTGCAGGACCAGCCTGACGTCCATGGCGGGCGGTGCGGGTTCCACGAGTGGGGGGTGGTCGAGCGTGACGCGTTCGAGGCCACCGGCGCGATAGGCAGCCAACTCGGCCGGCGCCTGCGCCCAGGGCGGGCCTTCCCACGTTCGTGCGGCCTCGTCGGAGGTGGCCAGCAGCGTCGTGGCCACCAACCAGCCTTCCGCACCAACGAGCGAGGCGATCGCCAGCATCGCCTCGTCCCTGATGCTGCCCGGCAGCGACTGCACCGTTCGGACCTCCACGACCAGGCCGAAGGCGCCGATCATGTCGGCCGGCAGGTCGAGCAGGTCGACGACGCGCCAGTCGATCGGGTGGCGGAACGTGGCGCCGCGCGTGCGGTCCTGTGCCCACGCGACGGCGGTGGGGGAGATGTCGAAGGCAGTCACCCGACATCCGCGTCGGGCCAACTCGACGGCATCGTCACCGAGCCCGGCGCCCACGACGACGGCATCCACGTCGGTGACGTCCAGGCCGGGCTGGTCGAGCCAGCCCAGCAGGTGGGCGTGTGGTGCCTGCGCTGCCCAGGGGACGGCCCCGGCATCACCGTCGGCGCGGGCATACACCGTCTCGTAGCGGTCGGTCGCGCCGCGCCGCACGACGCGACTGGCGGCAGCGGTCACGTCGTCGGGCGTCATGGTGGCGGGCTCGACCGGGCCGGTCTCGGGCGTCGTGGGAGTGCGGGGATCGTTGTTCGGGCGTGCCCGCGGGTCGTCGGGGCCGCTCATGGCTGGGCCGGTGCGGCCGGCTGGGCCGGTGCGGTCGATCGGGCCGGTGCGGTGGGCTGGGGCGGAGCGGTGGGCTGGGCCG
>DATFMD010000391.1:0-2113 GCA_035267125.1 Nitriliruptoraceae bacterium
CGCATGAAGTCGGTGAAGTCGCCGAAACTGCCCAGTTGCGGATCGATGGCGTAGTGGTCGGTCAGGTCGTAGCCGTCGTCACGATTCGGCGTGGGATAGAACGGCATGAGCCACAGGCAGGTCACGCCCAGGCCGGCCAGGTGGTCGAGGCGTTCGGTCAACCCGACGAAGTCCCCGACGCCGTCTCCGTTGCCGTCGGCGTAGGTCTCGACGTCGAGGCAGTAGACGATGGCGTTCTTCCACCACAGGTCGGACGTCCTGGCCCCATTCATGCCGACACCGATCCGTCGTGACGAAGTCGAGGCAGGACCTGGTCACCGAACACCTCGATGAACCGTCGCTGCTGCTGGCCGACGTGGTGGATCCAGATGCCGTCGAACCCCAGCTCGGCCATCTCGGTCAACCACACCACGTGACGGCCGGGATCCGACGACACGACGACGGCCTCCGCCACATCGGCGGGGGTGACGTGCTGCGCCGCCACGTCGAAGCCATCGACGTGGTCGACGTCCCAGCACAGAGGCGGCGCGAACACGTTGGATCGCCATTGGTCATGGGCGATGGCGAGCGCCTCGTCGTCGGTGGGCGCCCATGAGACATGCGCCTGGAGGTAGACGGGTTTGCCTTCTCCGCCGTGCGAGCGGAAGGCATCCAGCATCGCTTCCAGCTTGTCGACTGGTTGCTTGATCGTGACCAGCCCGTCAGCCCAGTCGCCGACCCACCCGGCGGTCTCGATGCTCACGGCGGCCCCGATGAGTGGTGGCGGCGTGGCGGGCAGCGTCCACAACCGGGCGCGATCGACGGTGACCAGGCCGTCGTGGCTGACCTCCTCGCCGGCGAACAGCGCCCGGATGATGTCCACGCACTCGCGGAGCCGGGCGGTGCGCGTGGCCTTGTTCGGCCATCGGTCGCCAGTGATGTGTTCGTTGGACGCCTCGCCGGTTCCCAGCGCCACCCACAGCCGATCCGGGAACATCTCGACCAGGGTGGCCGCCGCCTGGGCCACGATTGCCGGGTGGTAGCGCTGCCCCGGTGCGTTGACGATGCCGAAGGGAAGTGACGTGGTGGCCATCGCCGATCCCAGCCAGGACCAGGCGAAGCCGGATTCGCCCTGGCGCTCGCTCCACGGCGAGAAGTGGTCCGAGGACATCCCGGCGTCGAAGCCTGCCTCTTCGGCCAGGCGTGCGGCGACCAACAGTTCGCTGGGTGGGATCTGCTCGTGCGAGGCATGCCAGCCAAACGTCGTCATCCGTGCTCCGAGGTCGCGGGTGCGTTGTCGGCGTCCAGCCTAGGCAGCACAGCTCGCAGCCTTCCCACCGTCCGCGGCCGTCCGGACAGCGTGCGCACAGACGACGACATCTCGTCCCACACGCGCACACCACCACCCAGGCCGCCCCTTCCCACCTCAGCGTGCGCGTGGCCGACGACATCCCGTCCCACACGTGCACACCACGACAACCGCCTGCCATCGCACCACCAGCGTGCGCACAGACAACGACATCCCGTCCCACACGCGCACACCACCACCCAGGCCGCCCCTTCCCACCTCAGCGTGCGCACAGACGACGACATCCCGTCTCACACGCGCACACCAAGGACGGTCGCCACCCCGAGGAGTTCGGGGTGGCGACGGAGGAGGTGGTGGGCGGACAGCGTTCGGGGTGGCGACGGAGGAGGTGGTGGGCGGACAGCGTCCGGTGCGGCCTCGGAGGCGCCGTCGGGGGCGTCAACCGTTCGGAGCGGGATCCAACATGACGTCGGGGGCGGTCAGCCGTTCACGGCGGCATCGAGGGCACGTCGGGTCAACACGGTCGCCAGGTGGCGACGGAAGTCGGCATCGGCATTGAGGTCCGACGGTGGCGACGTGTCGTCGCCGGCAGACGCGGCCGCATCGGCGATGGCGTCGGCGCCGTTGCCCTGCAGCGCAGCCTCGGTCGCACTGGCCCGCAGCGGGACGACACCCATGTGGGTCAGCCCCACGCGAGCGTCGCTGATCGAGCCATTGGACTTGACCAGGGCCAGCGCGCCGACGATCGCCCATGCCTGGGCCACCCGGTTGAACTTCTGGTAGTTCCAGGACCAGGAGTCGTCGAGTTTGGGCACCCGCACCTCG
>DATFMD010000392.1:0-11806 GCA_035267125.1 Nitriliruptoraceae bacterium
ACTCCCAGTCAGAGCTCAACTCGTGGCTCGTCGAGGAGATGTACGAGCAGTTCCAGCAGGATCCGTCGCAGTTGTCGGAGTCCTGGCAGTCGTTCTTCGCCGACTACCGCCCGGAGGCATCGGCCGGGTCCCCCAGCGGCAATGGAGCTGGTACCGACAGTGCTCCGGCAGCCGCCGAGCCGGCCACGTCGACGCCGCTGCCGGCCGGCATCGAGGCGTCCGACGTGTCGCGACTGCGCGGAGCGGGTGCCCGCATCGTCGAGAACATGAACACCTCGCTGCAGGTGCCCACGGCGACCTCGGTCCGTGACGTGCCCGCCAAGTTGCTGGAGGTCAACCGCCTCATCCTCAACAACTACCTGCGGCGCACACGCGGCGGCAAGGTGTCGTTCACCCACCTCATCGCGTACGCGATGGTCCTTGCTGCACGCGAGATCCCGGCCATGACCAACACGTTCGTGGAGGTGGACGGCAACCCCGGCGTGGTCCAGCCC
This sequence comes from Nitriliruptoraceae bacterium, assembly GCA_035267125.1. Taxonomy (GTDB): domain Bacteria; phylum Actinomycetota; class Nitriliruptoria; order Nitriliruptorales; family Nitriliruptoraceae; genus Salsipaludibacter. The sequence continues at coordinate 495 of DATFMD010000392.1, forward strand.
GACCACTTCGGCCTCGGCCTGGCCGTCGACATCGCCAAGGACGATGGCAGCCGCACGCTGCTCGTACCCGTGATCAAGGACGCCGACACGCTGACCTTCGAGGGCTTCCTGCGCGCCTACGAAGAGGTCATCCGCAAGATTCGCACCAGTCGGCTCGAGCCGTCGATGTTCACCGGTGGCACCATCACCGTCACGAATCCCGGCACGATCGGCACCGTGCATTCGGTGCCCAGGCTCATGTCGGGCCAGGCGGCGATCCTGGGCGTGGGGGCCATCAACTACCCGGCCGAGTACCAGGCCGCCGACCCCCAGACCATCGCGCAACTGGCCGTGTCCAAGGTCATCACGCTGACCTCGACCTACGACCATCGCGTCATCCAGGGCGCCGAGTCCGGCATGTACCTGCAGTTGATCCACGAGTTGTTGCTGGGTGAGCACGGCTTCTACGACCAGGTCTTCGAGTCGATGGGCCTGCCCTACGAGCCCGCTCGCTGGCGCGTCGACCAGACCGCGTTGGACTCCAAGGACGCGATGCTCGAGAAGCAGATGAAGGTCGACCAGTTGGCCAACATGTACCGCGTTCGCGGCCACATGATCGCCGACCTCGATCCGCTGCGCCTCAAGAACGTCCACATGCATCCCGAACTCGACCCGACCTACTACGGGCTGAGCATCTGGGACAACGACCGCGAGTTCCTGGTCGACGTGGGCCAGGGTCCAACCAAGATGCAGCTCGGGCGGATCATGAGCGTCCTGCGCGACGCCTACTGCCGCACCATCGGCGTCGAGTTCGGCCACATCCTCGACCCCGAGCAGAAGCGGTGGTTCAAGTCGCACCTGGAAGGTGTCGACGACGACACCAGTGTCGAGGACCAGCACTGGATCCTTGATCGCCTGAACGCCGCCGACGCCTTCGAGTCGTTCCTTGGCACCAAGTACGTCGGCCAGAAGCGATTCGGTCTCGAGGGGTCCGAGTCGTTGATCCCGCTGCTGGACACGCTGATGGAGGAGGCGGCCGACGACGACGCCATCAACGACGTCGTCATGGGGATGGCCCACCGTGGCCGACTCAACGTCCTGGTCAACATCATGGGCAAGGACCTGGGCAAGCTGTTCCGCGAGTTCGACGGCGACATCGACCCGGACATGGTGCAGGGTTCTGGCGACGTGAAGTACCACCTCGGCCAGGAGTCGACCTACGTGGCTCGGTCGGGCAACGAGATCCCGATCCACATGCCGCCCAACCCCAGCCACCTCGAGGCCGTCGACCCGGTGGTCGAGGGGATCGCGCGGGCGATGCAGGACCACTACGACGTCCACAGGGAGACCGGGACCTACCCGGTGCTGCCGCTGCTGCTGCACGGCGACGCAGCCTTCGCCGGCCAGGGTGTGGTCGGCGAGACCATGAACCTGTCGATGCTGAGGGGCTATCGCACCGGTGGCACGATCCACGTCGTCATCAACAACCAGGTCGGGTTCACCGCCACCCCGGAGGCCGCCCGTTCCAGCTTCTACGCCACGGACATCGCCAAGATGGTCCAGGCGCCGATCCTCCACGTCAACGGCGATGACCCCGAAGCCGTCGTCCGCGTCGCACGGCTGGCGATGGAGTATCGCCAGACCTTCCAGCGCGACGTCGTCATTGACCTGATCGCCTATCGCCGTCACGGACACAACGAGGGCGACGACCCGTCCTACACCCAACCCGAGATGTACAAGGTCATCGAGGCCACGCGCCCCGTGCGCAAGCTCTACACCGAACGCCTGGTCCGACGTGGTGACATCACCGTCGAGCAGGCCGAGGAGTTCCTGCGCGACTTCGAGGAGCGCATGTCGACGGCCTTCGACGAGACCCGGGCAACGGAGGCCGACGAGCCCCCGATCGCCGCCGTCCCCGAGGAGTCCGCAGGACCCCTGCCCCACGTCGAGACGGGCGTCGATCGAGCCACCCTGGACAAGGTCGCGTCAGCCCAGTTCGACCTCTCCGAGGGCTTCACGCGCCATCCAAAGCTCGACCGGATCTTCAAGAAGGCGCGGCAGCGCTACGAGGCCGGCGAGATCGACTGGGGGCTGGGCGAGACCCTGGCAATCGGGACGCTGCTGCTGGACGGCCACAACGTGCGCTTCTCGGGCCAGGACTCGCGCCGTGGCACGTTCTCGCATCGCCATGCGGTGCAGGTCGACTACGAAACCTCCGAGGAGGTCCAGCCGCTGAGTCACCTCAGCGACGACCAGGGCAAGTTCTTCATCTACGACTCGCTGCTGTCGGAGTACGCCGTGCTGGGCTTCGAGCACGGCTATGCCACGTTCGCCCACGACACGCTGGTTGCATGGGAGGCCCAGTTCGGCGACTTCGCCAACGGTGCCCAGATCATCATCGACCAGTACATCGTTGCTGCCGAGGACAAGTGGGGTGCCGACCAGACCAACGGGCTGGTGATGCTGCTCCCGCACGGCTACGAGGGCCAGGGCCCTGAACACAGTTCCGCCAGGATCGAGCGCTTCCTGACGCTGTGCGCCGAGGACAACATCCAGGTCGCCAACGCCACGACTGCAGCGCAGTACTTCCATCTGCTGCGGCGCCAGATGCAGCGCGAGGTCCGCAAGCCGCTGATCGTGTTCACGCCCAAGTCGCTGCTGCGGTCCAAGGACGCCTTCTCGCCCCTGACCGATTTCGAGGCCGGTTCCTTCCAGGAGGTGCTCGACGATCCGAAGTACTTCGCCCAGCCCGACGAGGAACGTGCCGACGTGGAATCCGTCGTGCTGTGTTCGGGCAAGGTCGCCTACGACCTGATGAAGGCACGCGACGAGGCCGGATCGACCGCCGCGATCGTTCGTCTCGAGCAGCTCTACCCGTGGCCCGAGGCACAGGTCAGCGCGATGTTGGCGTCGTATCCCAATGCCGCCGACGTCGTGTGGGCCCAGGAAGAGCCCAAGAACATGGGGCCGTGGGGCTTCGTGGACGGACGGCTGTGGAACATCTGCAACGACCTGGGTGGCGGCCGCCAGTTGCGCCGCGCCAGCCGGGTCGCGTCGGCGTCGCCGGCCACGGGCTCGCACGTCGTGCACGGGCAGGAACTCGAGCAGTTGATGAAGCATGCCCTGACCACTCCCACCGACTGAGCCCCGCGCCAGGTCACTGCGCGGGGGGCCGTGCTGCCGGGGCCTGGTCCAGGATGGCGGCCAACAGGATGGCGACGTCGGGGTCGGTTGCAAGGCGGTTGTGCGAGGAGGACACCTCTGTGACCATGACCGGGCCGCCGTCGGGGATGCGGCGCCGTCGACTGGTGCCGCTGGCCGATGCACGGTGCACCATCGTGTCGCCGAAGACCGCGTTGAGGGGGTGGCCCGGGCGATCACGGAGGCGTCCCACCACCAGGTGGTGGGTGACGCCTTCACGCCATGGCGGGTCTGACGCCGCCGGTCCGGTGAGCCCGGTGTCGGTCAGGGCTGCGTCGTCCGCGTCGTCGACCACGCTGCCGTACCGCAGGTCCTTGATGCCCCGTGAACGCCAGTCGAGCAGAGTGCCGAACGGTGCACTGTGGGGAGAGGCCCACTGCAAGGTCCGCGTGACGCCCACGGCCACCTTCTCCAGCCACGCGCCCAGGTGCGGCGTGCCCAGGTAGACGACGTCTCGCAGCGGGTTCGTCCAGGCATGACCTTGCTCCCCGGCAACCTGGCACGCGGCGCGGATCACCAAACCACCCATGGAGTGGCCCACCAACGTGAGCCGGGCGACCGGGACTGGCCACGACCGGGTCAGGGGCTCCAGCACGTTCGCCAGATCGATGCCGTTGCGGGCGACGGGCCGCCCGGTCCCGTACCTGACCAGGACGGCCGTGGCGCCCGAATCCCGAGCGAGATCGGGCAGGAGTTGGTGGTCCGACCTCGCACCGTCGGCCGGGTCGGGCGTTCGCCAGGCGGATTCGTCGTCGACCAGGCCGTGGACGAACACCACGACGTGGTCACTCGCATCGGGATGTGCGTCACGCAGGGCCTGTGCGTCGACGGCCACCGGTGCACCGTCGGCGGTGAAGAGCCCCATGTCGACGTCCAGTGGGGCGGCATCCACCAACAGGTCGGCGTCCACGGCACCCACGGCGATGGCCCCGGCCCGTCCCCCCGACCGTGGCGATCTCGTCGACGGTCGTGCACCGAGTGCGGCTGCGCCGAGTCCACCCAGGCCACGCAGCCCTGACTGGACCAGGTCGTACGTCGTGTCCGCGATGGTGTCATGCACCCGCCGGACCGGCCGACCGAGGGGGCCGACCCATCGGAATCCGCTGTCCGCCACGGCTCGATGGACGTCCTGCACGGTGGCGGTGATGACCTGGTCGGCGATCGCGGCCGCGAATCGTGCCCAGCCCTGCGTCTGCGTGGTGGTCGCCACGTCGCCTCCACTGGTCGAGCGACGGACCGTACCCATTGCCGTCGGCACGGCCGCCCTCCGGCGGGCGCGGTTGGTGGCGTGGGGCCGGCCTGTCGGCCGGGGCTCCCCACCTCGAGCGGGCCGCGGGCGGCCGCTACCAACTGCCGTGGCGGGCCCGGTGAAACGATCGAGCCGTTCGACGGCCCGCGCCTGGGCGGGTCATCGGCGCCTGCGGTCACTGTTGTCGAACACACCGTGCCAGCGAGGCACGGGTGTCCAGAACCAGGCCAATGGTCCGGCCGCCCGCCGCCACGAGATCAACACTTCCACGGTTCGTCCGACGCGTCGGGACTCCTCTCCGCGCGTCGACCTCCCATCGATGCTCGTGGGCCGAGCGCGTTGTCGAGCGGTCCGGGTCGTTGGCGTGTCCATGGGCGTGTCCGTTCGTGATGGCGGACACACCGTGGACGACTGCGGTCGCGAAGCGGTCGCGGCTCGGCTGCGAACGGCCGTGACAGCCCAGGTCGACTCCGAGGCGACGCCGTCATCGCCCCTTGGAGGTGGAACTGGCCACGGCCACCAGCGCCTCGCGGGTGTGCTCGGCCGCTTCGGCGTCGTCCAGCAACCGCCCGTGGTGGACTGCGGATCGAGCCAGTTGCCCACCGAGCTCGCGCTGCGCGGTCTCGACGGCCGCTGCGAGCACCTGCTGTTGGTCACCCAACAGGCCCGGCGCGGCGTCGGATCCGTCAGCGGCTGCATCCAGCACCAGCACGTCGTGGTGCCGGCCGACACGTGCGAGGACGACCATGGCCTCGCGCATGGTGTTCCACTCGTAGCGCCAGGAACCACGGCGGCCCCACTCGCCGACCAGTCCCACGAGCCCCCGTGCGGCGCCTGCGTCGTCGCCGGCCATGCCGGCAACCCGTGCCTGGAGCATGCGCACGATGCTCTCGGCGAGCCAACTGCCGGCTTCGTGGGCTCGCTCGGCGGCATGTGCCAGTAGGGAGGCAGCCTCGTCCGGTGCCAGCCCCGTGGTCATGGCAATCCCGGCATCCGACAGTGCAATGGCCGTTGGACTGCCCGTGCTGTCGAGCAACGGTTGCAGACGCAGCGATCGCCGGCCCGCGGCCTCGATTCGACCCATGGAGGCCTCCAGCGGCACGATCGGGGCCTCCACGATCGCAAGTTCGACCGGCGACAGGCCGGCGCGCTCGGCCCGCCCCAGGGCGTCGAGAGCCCCGGCGAGGTCGTAGCCCCGCAACCGCAACTCGACGTCGCCGCGCCACCACGTCAGCGGCAGCGGGGCGTCGACCGACTCGGCCGCCACGACGGCCCTGGCCATGGCGATGATCGCGCCGTCGCGGTCGTCGGAGAAGGCGCGCCAGACCGCCAACTGTGACCACGCCTCGCGGGCCAGTGGGTGGGGGCGGGTTCCGAACGCGGTCGTGGTCGCCTCGACGAGTGCGGCCAGGTCGCCCCGCACGCCGGTCATCATGACCGGGGCGACGCCGCAGGCGATTCGCAGCCCGAGGTCGGCGTCGTCGTGGTCGCATGCCCATCGGTGCGCCGCCATGATCTCGTCGCGGTGGTGGTCCACGAGTGTGGACAGTCGTTGTTCCTCCGCCGACAGGAAGTCCGTTGCCACCTCGTCGGCCAGTGCAGCCATCCAGCGGGCGTGGCTCTGCCCCACCCGCATCCGGCCACGCGCTCCCAGCGCTCGCCGGCCGTGCTCACGCACGGTCTCCAGCATCCGGAAGCGACCAGGCTCGTCGGCAACGGGTTCGACGAGGCCTCGCCGAGCCAGGGCGGCCAGGGCGCCGCCCGCGGCGGGTTCTGCGCCGCCGCGGGGGATCGATGCACACACCGCCGTGACCGATGCGGCGTCGAACGGTCCGGCGAACACGCTGATCTCCCGGAACAACGGGCGCAGGTCCGCCGGCAGCAACGTTTCGGACCAGGCGACCGTGCCGGCGAGGTCGCGTTCTCGTCCGGTGGCATCCCAGGCAACGTCCAACAGCCCGAAGCGGTCGTCGAGGCCCGAGGTGATTGCGTCGACGCCGAGTTGTGGGACCAGGGGAGCGACCAGTTCCAGTGCCAGGGGCAGGCCGTCGAGGCGAGCGCACAGCCGTGCGAGGCCATCGGCGTCGACATCGTCGAGTCGGCCGCCCCGCCGGGACACGTTGGCGGCCAACAGCACCATGGCAGGGCCGTCGAGCGTCACGTCCAGTGGCGCGACGTGGACGACGTGCTCCCCGGCGATGTCGAGTGGCTGTCGCGAGGTCGCCAGGATGCGAACACCCGGGCAGTGGCGCAACAACGTCGTCACGATGTCGCGCACCCCGCCCAGGACGTGCTCGCAGTTGTCCAGCACGACGAGCAGCTTCGCGCGGCCGATGAGCGTGCTGGCGGTCGCCCTCGGTGCCTCGGTCGGTCCCGTCGAACCGCCGAGCGCGGCCAGGACGGTGCCGGCGACCTCGGCGCCGATCGGCCGCGCGACGAGTTCCACCCAGGCGACGTCATCGTGGTCGGTGGCGAGTCGTGCGGCGATCGTGGTCTTGCCGACCCCGCCGGTGCCGGTCAGCGTGACCAGGCGAGAGTCCGCGAGGGCGTCCTCGACGTCGGCGCGTTCCCGGTCGCGGCCGACGACGGGGAAGATGACGGGCGGGGCCGGGGCGCGATCGGCCAGTCGCTCGCGCCGCTCGTCGTGTGCTGGGTCGGCGGTGGCGGCCTCGGTGTCCGGTGCCTTGCCACCTGCCCTCGGCCCGTCGGCCAGCAGGGTCTCGTAGGCCCTGCGCAGGGCAGGGGAGGGATCGAGGCCAAGCTCCTCGGCGTGGTACCGCCGCGCGCGGTGGAAGGTCTCGAGTGCGGCGGTGCGGTCACCAGCCGCGTGCTGGACGGCCATCAGGCCCTCCCACAGACCGTCGCGTCCGGGGTGGCGTCCCAACACGTCTTCGAGTTCGGCAACGAGGCCGTCGAGGTGGTTCGTGGCAAGGCGCGCCTGCACCCGGGCCTCGACTGCCTCCAGGCGCGCCGAGGACCAGCCGCGCTGCCACGCCAGCGCCGCCGTGGTGGTGCCGACGTCCGCCGGCTGTTCGGCTCGCCACCGCTGCAGGCCGCGGTCCAGTGCCGTGACGGCCTCGGCAGGTCGCTGCTCCGCCAGGGCAGTGCGGCCACGACCGACATCGGTGCGGAATGCCTGCCCGTCGATGGCGTCCATGGGCAGATCGAGCACGTAGGTCTCGCCGCGCCGCGCCAACACGTCGAGCCCGATGTCGAGCATCGCGCGCAGTCGCGAGACGTGGGTCTGCAGTGACTTCTGGGCCGTGCGTGGCGGCGACTCGCCCCACAGGAAGTCCACCATGCGCGACACGCCGAGAGGTCGTCCCGCCTCGCTCGCGAGGAGTGCCAGCAGGCGGCGTTCGTGGCGACCGGCGACCTCGCGTGGGTGACCGTCGACCGTCACTTCGAGCGGCCCGAGGAACTTCACCTCGATGCCCGCCTCGAATCCCACGACATCCCCTCCAGCGACTCGCAACCACTTCGCAACCCGCCGATGTCACCGTAGTCGCAGTGGTCATCGACGTGACCCGGAACGACCGGGCACCGATCACGGGAGGACAGCATGTACAAGGTCACCGACATCATCGAACGTCCACGGTCCGGGTCTGCCGCGGACCTCCCACTGGCTGAACTGGTCGAGTGCCTGCAGGCCATGGAGGTCGCCGAGCGGATCGAGGTCGCGTGGCCGCTGGAGGGGCCAGGCCTGCCCGAGCCTGACCACGCAATGGTCTTGGAGGCCTGGTTCGTCGACCTCGAACGGGCGCAGTCGCTGCCGCAGCAGGACGGGTTCGACCGCCTGGACGAATTGGCCAGCCAGATCCACCAGGCGGCGGGCATCCGCCGCTACTTCTCCGAGGTCGCCTGAGCGCGGACGCGGGTTCATCGACCTGCTCGGGGCGTGGGTCAGGGGTGGCGGAATGCGGGGTGCTGGCGCCATGCAGCCGGGACTCGGACGGGGATGTCGAGCAACTGTTGGGCGACGGCCTTGCCCTGTGGGTCGAATCGCAGCGACGCGACGCCCCCGTCACCCAGCCCGTCGTGCATCAGGAAGTTCACGGCGTCGATGCCGGGCAGGTCGAAACGTTCGATCGACGAGGCGCCCAGGTGGGCGAGCCACTCGGCCACGACATCTCCGGTCAGGGCCGCCAGGACGGGCAGGAAGTCGGGGTGGCGAACGCGGATGCCGATGTTGACGTCCGCACCCTTGTCGCCGGACCGTCCGTGGGCCAGCGCCACGAGTGGCACCACGGTGGCCGTGTCGTGGTCGGTCGCGGCCGCTGCCTCGGCCGCGACCCCAGCCTGGATGGGGGTCGCTGCGGGTGTCGGCGCAACCGGCGGAGAACCGGCGGCCGCCGCGGTGGCCACGCCCCGTTCGCCCGTCGTCGTCCGATCTGATTCGGCTCCTGCGGGACTGGACGTGCCGGCCACCTCCCCCGCCACGATCCCCTCCACCGTCACGCTGTCGACCGGCACGCCGTCCACCTCGACGCGGACGTCGAGCACGGCTCGGGGGACCGGGAAGGTGACCAGGCGCAACACCGGCGTCACCCGCGGCAGGCCACTGCCACCACCACTCACCCCCGGCGGTCCCGCCAGTCCGATCGAGGGCACCTCGCGGACGAAGCCCGCCAAGGCCATTCGGTGGGCGTGGGCGACGCCCAGGGCCAGCACGACCTCGCGCGAGTCCCCACGACGCCCGTGGGCGCCGTAGGTCGCCTCCGACCCGAGCACCTCGATGCTCGTCGCCAAGAAGTCGGGCAGTCCGAACTCGTCGAGCACACGCTGCCCACGAGCCAGCAGGTCGGAGCCAATCCGGCGGGCCTTGGCCACGGCGTCTCGTCCCCCCACGAACAACAGGAACGTGGTCCGGAAGCCGTCCGGGACGTGGGCGAATCCCTTGAGCGTGCTCGGGGGCGGACCACCACGAGCACCCGTGACCGCGACCTCGTCGGGCGCCACGGCGGTGACGGTCACCTCGCTCCAGTCGCAGGTCACGTCGGGCAGCAGGTATGCGCGCGGGTCGCCGATCTCGTAGAGCAGCTGCTCGGTGACGGTGCGCTCGTCGACCAGTCCGTCCGACTCCGTCGCCGTCGTGATCGTGACATGGCCATCGGGACGAACCGTCGCGAGCGGGTAGCCGGGATTGACCCAGCTGGCAGTGTCCTCCCAGTCGGTCAGGAGACCGCCGGTCGTCTGTGGCCCGCACTCGACCAGGTGCCCGGCCAGGCTGCCGGCCGACAACTTGTCGTGGTCGTCCCAGTCCCAGCCGAACTCGTGCACCAGCGGGCCCAGCGTGAGCGCCGAGTCGACCACCCGCCCCGTGATCACGATGTCGGCACCGGCCGACAGGGCGTCGGCGATGGGCCGGGCACCCAGGTAGGCATGCGCCGCCAGCGCGTCGGCGGGAACGAGCCCGGCTGCCGGGTGAGCCGTCTCGCCCGCATCCGGTGGAGGCGCAGCCCGGTCACTCAGGTTCGCGAGCCGACCGCCCAGGTCGTCGCCGGTGACGGTCGCGACGGCCAGGTCGAGTCCTGTCTCGGCCACCGCGGCGCGCACGACCGCCGCCGCTCCCGCCGGGTTCACTCCACCAGCGTTGGTCACCACCTTGGTGCCGCCGCGGGCCCAGTCGTCGAGGTGGGACGCGATCGTCGTGACGATGTCTCGGGCATAGCCCTGGTCGGGGTCCTTGGCGCGCGCACGTGCCAGGATCGCCATCGTCACCTCGGCCAGCGCCTCGTACACCACGTAGTCGGCGCGGCCGTCGTCAAGCAGTTGGCGGGTCGCCAGGGCGGAGTCACCCCACATGCCCGCAGCGCCCGCGACCGTCACCGAGCGGGGGGGTGTCGGGGCCGAGTCGCCCCTCCAGGTTGCCGAGTCCGCATCCGAGGTGACCGAGTGGCCGGTTTCGTCGGTCACGGCGACCCCGACTCGCGCGTCGCCGTGTCCTTGTCCGACGCGTGGCTCGAGGTCGGGGCCTCGAGGCGGACGACGACGTCATCCATGGCCGCCTGGGTGGTCGCGGCGACGACGTGGGTCACCACGCCCGCGATGGGTGCCCGCAGGCGATGTTCCATCTTCATCGCCTCGAGTGTGACGAGGTCGTCGCCCCGGGCCACCGTGTCGCCGACCGCGACCGCGACGGCCGCGATCACGCCGTGCATCGGTGCGGTCACGATGCCGCCTCCGCCTGCATGCCGGGGGGCCGGAGGCGCCTGCAGCACGTCGGTCGCATCGATGTCGAGTCGAGGGAGGTGGGCGAGCACCCGGTCCGGCCGGGGTCGCAGCGCCGTCACGTCCGGCTCGTCCCCGGTCGGACGTGGGCTGTCGCCGGCGGTCGCGCGCTCGCCATCGGTCGCGCGCTCGCTCCGGGACGCGCGCCCGTCGTCGCTGGCGGCCGCGCGGTCGTCACGCCTCGGGTGTGCGTTGTCGGCGCTGGTCGAGCCGGTGGCCGGCACGGCCGTGACGGCCACGCCCTCGGCGGTTCGTTGCACCTCGATGTCCCAGGTGTCGCCGTCCAGGCGGAGCCGTTGCCGTGATCGCGTCCACCCACGGCTGCTCCATCCGGCCAGTCCCGGCGAGCGCTGGTCGGCGTCACGCTCCCGGGCCATGTGCAGCCATCGGGCCACGGCGGCGACCTCGTCCGAGGACGGCCGCGCCCCCATGACCGCCGCTTCCCCCAGCCACCTCGTCGACACCGGGCCGGCCTCGAACGACGCGTGGTCCAGCACCGCCAGCAGGAAGCCGCGGTTCGTGACCACGCCCTGCGCCACGGTGTCCTCGAGCGCCGCGACCAGCCGTCGGCGTGCCTGGTCGCGGTCGTGGCCGTGGGCGATGATCTTTGCCAGCAGCGGGTCGTAGTGGGAGCCGACCGTGCTGGTGTCGG
>DATFMD010000393.1:0-3917 GCA_035267125.1 Nitriliruptoraceae bacterium
CCATGGCGAACCCGGACATCCCGGCCGCCGTGGTCAACACGCTGCTCGATCGTCGTGGCGGCCCCGACGGCGAAACCGGTCACGACGGCGAAGCCGGCCCCGACGGCGATGCCGGTCGCGACGGCGATGCCGGTCACAACCACCCCGAGGCGTCGATCGAGGGTCCCGACCAGGTCGATGGCGCAGGCACCGCCGACCAGGCTGGAGGCTCTGGCAGCGCCGCCGACCCCCGTGGCGGACACCACGGTGTCGACGGGGAGCAGTGACCATGTTGCTCACCATCGACCAGTCGGACGACCGTCCGCTGTATCGGCAGTTGGCCGCATCGGTGCGCAACGCCCTGGTGTCGGGCGACCTGGCCCCGGGTGATGCACTTCCCCCGACCCGTGAGGTTGCCGCGGCGCTGGACGTGAATGCCGAAACCGTGCAGCGCGCCTACCGGTTGTTGGCGGAAGAAGGGATCGTGATGTCTCGCGTCGGGCGCGGCACCCGCGTGCTCGACCACATCGACCCGGTCATCCTCGAACTCGAGGGTGCCATCGACGACCTGGTGGCGCGCGCAGCGCACCTCGGCATCGACCCCGATGGCCTCGCCGCGATGATCCGCCGCCGCTGACCGGGTCGATTTCCGACTCAGTTCGGTCCGGGATCGCGGCGCTGGTGTCGGCGTCGCCGCCGCAGTCCGGCGGCCACGAGCAGGACGGCCACCAGCACCACCAGCACCACCACCGACGTGCCCTGCTCCGCGCTGTCTGGTTCGGACACCAGTACCTGGGCGGCCAGCAGCAGGCTGAATCCAACCAATGCGGTGTGCAGTGCCCACACGGCGCCGCCCCAGATGCGCCACCCCAACCACATCGTGACGAGCCCCGCAACCACCAACAGTGCGGCGGTTGTGGGTCGCATTTCCAATCCCGACGTCGACGTCGCCGCCACGGCGACCAGCGCGTTGACCAGACCGACAAGGATCGTGACGGCGCCGGCGACCTTGGTCGGCCATGCTGCGCCATTGCCCGCGGCGTCCGACTCGACATGTTCGTTGTCTGCCACTGCATCTCCCTCGTTCGACACGTGACGAACTCCTGAGCCTGTGGGAACCCACGACTCGGTTGCCGCCCATCGGCCGGGGCAAGCGGCCATTCGATCGCCAGTTGCCCAAAGTTGTTTCGACAATCAAGAAAATGCCATACTAGGCTCGAAAGCTCCGAGCCGGGACGACCCTCCGACCCCCAAGCGTCGGCCCCGTTCGGCTCGCACGTTCGGCGACGAACGTGTCCCCCCCACCCAGGAGCACCGATGGACACTTCACATCCACGACGAACCATTCGATTCGTACTCGTGCTGGCGATGGCCATGGCCGTGATGGCCGCGGTCCCCCAGGACGCCCGAGGTCACTCAGTCTGCGGACCCGTCGACGGCGTCGCTGCCACCGTGGCATCCGCACTGCGCACCGTGAACGTCTTCTCGGCGGTGATCAACACCGACTCGACGACGTGCCCGGACCAGTTCGCCGAGGTCGAGCCGAAGATGGACCGCGACTACATCATCGAGGACTTCCCCGGACAGGCCGGCAAGAAGGCCAACCCGAAGTCCAACACACCCCGCTCCTTCGCCAAGTGCAAGGACGGTCTGGTTGCCGACTACTTCCCGTGCGACGGCGTCGACATGCTCGGCCACGTCACGATGGCGGAGCTGGGATCGGTGTTCGTCAACGACATGTGGGGATGGATCGACCCCGTGACCGGGCAGGACTTCGCACTCGTGGGCGGCAGTGAAGGTGTCTTCTTCATCGACATCTCCGACCCCAAGCGTCCCATCGTCCAGGGCCTGTTGCCGACCCACACCACCGCCGGCGGTGACTTCTGGCGCGACGTCAAGGTCTACGAGGACCACGCATTCGTCGTGTCGGAGAACAGCGGCCACGGTGTGCAGGTGTTCGACCTGACCGCGCTGCGTGACTTCAGCGGCGACTACACCACCTACGAGGCCGACGCCCGCTACGAGGGCGTGGGCAGGGTTCACAACATCGCGATCAACGAGGACACCGGCTACGCCTACGCAGTGGGTTCGAACGCCGGCCAGTCGATCAACGGATGTGGCAGCGGCCTGCACATGATCGACATCTCGTCACCGACGAACCCGACCTTCGCCGGGTGCTTCGACGGCCACGGCTACGTCCACGACACCCAGTGCGTGGTCTACGACGGTCCCGATGCCGACTACCAGGGCCACGAACTGTGCTTCAACTCGACGCCCAGTGGGCCGGAGAGCGTGTCCGTGGTCGACGTGACGGACAAGTCGAACCCGGTGCCGATCAGCGACACCAACTACCCGGCCGGTGCGTACAGCCACCAGGGATGGTTGAGCCCGGACTCCGCGACCTTCTTCCACGGCGACGAGATCGACGAGGCGGCCGGACAGGTTGCCGCGACGACCACGCGCGTGTGGGACATGACGGACCTCGACGAACCGGTGTTGGCGGAAACCTTCGCCAACGACACGACGTCGATCGACCACAACATGTACACCGAGGGCGACGTGATGTTCCAGTCCAACTACACCACCGGACTGCGCGTCATGGACATCGCCGGTGGTGCCTCTGAGGGCCTCGAGGAACTGGCCTACTTCGACGTCTACCCGGACAACGACAACGCGTCGTTCGAGGGTGGCGCGTGGAGCAACTACCCGTACTTCAGTCAGCCCCACATCGTGGGTGTCTCGAGCATCGACCGCGGATTCTTCATCCTGCGCGTGGACCCGAGTGCCGCCAACGGGAACTGAGGCTGACAGCAGCATCAGCACGGGGCGCGGACACCATGTCCGCGCCCCGTTCTTCCTGTCTTGACCGGCGCTGCCGAGCGCCCGCCGGTCAGCCCGCGTCGCCGTCGACCTCGACGGTGACGTCGTCACCCCAGAACGACCAGTGACCCGGCAGGTCCTGGGCGGCCTCGGTGATGGGGTCGGGGTAGGACCACGCGATGTCGTCGGGTCCATCCGGCATCGACCTGTAGACCGCATCCCCCTTGAAGGGGCAGTGCGTGGAGGTCGATGAGTCGGCCAGGTCGACGGTGATGTCGTCCTCGGGGAGGTACCAGCGGGTCTTGATGCCCGTCTCTTCCAGTTGCAGCGCATCGGTGGACTCGGCGATGACGCGGTCGCCGAGCTTGACGACCACGTGCCGGTCGGATGGGGTGACGGTGACGGTGTGCCCTGGAGCCATGGGAAGGGATCCTCGTTGTCGGGTGGATGAGACGGGTGTCGCGTTGTGGTGGGCACAACCGCAAGGACGGCGGTGACATTCCGGGCCATGGACCGCATTGCGTGTACCGCCGCGTCACCCCATTGCGCGCAGCGCCGGCCTGCGCCTAGATTTGCGCACAGGACCCATCCACCAACCCACAGGACCTGCCATGCCCGCTCCAGACAACTTGATGCTGATCGTCGCCACCTACGCCGACGACGAAGACGCCGGCAGCGACTTCGAAACCCTGAAGGACGCACAGAAGACCGAGGACTTCGCGATCGTCGGCGCCGTCGTCATGGATCGCAACGACGACGGCGAGGTCCACGTCCACGAGCACCACTCCGGTCTGGTGGGTGGCGTCGCGACCGGCGGCGGCGTGATCGGGCTGGTCGTGGGCCTGTTCGCACCCCCGCTGCTGTTGTCGACTGCCATCGGGGCCGGCATCGGGGCCGGCATCGGCGCCCTGCTCAAGCGACACGAGGAGAGCGAGCTGAGCGTGGCACTCGAGGACTACCTCCCGCCGGGGACCTCCGCGATCGTCGCAGTGGTCGAGGACACCTATCTCGACCGCATCGACCGCGCATTGGCCAAGTCGACGAAGAAGATCAACAAGGCCATCGACAAGCAGGACTACGACAAGTTGGAGAAGGAGATCGACAAGGCCCAGGAGCGC
>DATFMD010000394.1:0-6406 GCA_035267125.1 Nitriliruptoraceae bacterium
AGGATGCCGTTGAGCATGGCGTAGGTCACCAGGAAGAACATCGTGACCATCGGGGCGATGGCGTTGAGGTCGCGCACCATGATCGTGGCCATGACGATCACCATCGTGACCATGAGCGCGTTGCGGGGTTCCCCCGACTCCGTGCGCCGGCCAAGCCAGCGTCCCCACGGCAGCACGGCGTGCTCGCCCATCGCCATCAGGATCCGCGCGGCCCCGACGACCGATGCGAGAGCGGACGAGAAGGTGGCACCGAGCAGGCCGGCGATCACCGCGGGTCCCCAGGCCGCCTTGTCGATCATGATGGTGTAGTTGGAGACCAGTTCCTCGGGCGTGGCGGACCGTGCCAGCCAGACTGCCAGCAGCAGGTACACGACCAGGCTGACCGCGATGGCCGCAAGCGTGCCTCGGGGGATGCTGTGGCGTGGGTCCTTCAGTTCGCCACTCATGTTGGCCCCGGCCATGATCCCGGTCGAGGCTGGGAAGAACACCGCGAACACCAGCCAGAACGTCGTGCCCTGGAACCCGGTCTCGGGGGCACCCGGGAAGGTGCCCCACATGTCGACCTGGTTGAAGGGGATGGTCATCGACCCGGTTGCCGCCGCCACGGCGATCGACACGAGCGAGCCGATGATGACGACCATGATGACGTACTGGATGCGGATGGCGAAGCCGGCGCTGACGTAGGCGATGGCCACGATCAGCAGGAACACCGCCAGGTCGACGACCAGGGGAGGATGGTTCGGGAAGACGAATTCCCAGCCCTCGCGGAACCCGAACACGTAGAGCGTGACCGCCAAGGCCTGTGACAGGTAGCGGGGGATGCCCAGCGCGCCGCCGATCTCGAGCCCCAGCGACTGGGCGATGATCGCGTAGGCACCACCGGCACCGATGCGGATGTTGGTCGTGATGGACGACATGGACAGGGCGGTCGCCGTGGTGATGGTGAAGGCCAGCAGGATGATCGCCAGCCCACCCAGGAAGCCGGCGTTGCCGATCACCCACCCTTCGCGCAGGTACATGATCACGCCCAGGATGGTCAGCAGCGTGGGCGTGAACACACCGCCGAAGGTGCCGAACTGGCGGCCGGTGGGGACGGTCTCCTCTGCGGTCTCGAGCTCGTCCGGGTTGCGCAGGTCGACCTCGTCCGCGGTCGTCCGGT
This sequence comes from Nitriliruptoraceae bacterium, assembly GCA_035267125.1. GTDB lineage: Bacteria > Actinomycetota > Nitriliruptoria > Nitriliruptorales > Nitriliruptoraceae > Salsipaludibacter. The sequence goes on from DATFMD010000394.1 coordinate 1,160, forward strand.
CGTCGTGGCCGCCGTCCCGGCCGTGGTCGGGCGCCGTCGCCCCGGGTGCGTCGGCACGCGCGCCGGGCCCTCCGGTCCCGTTCCCACCGATGCCGCCGACGCCCCCATCCGCGCCCGTTTCGTGACCGGGCTCGTTGGCAGGGGCGTCGGCGGCCATGGCGTCCTCACTGGTCGGGGCAGGGCTGACCCACGAACCTAGTTGGCACGGACGACCGGGTCAGCGCCGGCCGATCGGGAGCCAGGAACGGTCAGGCGCACACGATTGCCAACTCGGATCCGGCCGGTCGGCCGCCGGCCACGCGCAGCATCGCCTCGGCAGGCACCCGCAGGGGTTCGATCGTGCGTGTCAGCAGCAGGTCGGTGTCACCCACCCCGTTGGTGACGCCGGGCCCGAACGGGCCCCAGTACGCCCCGTCCACGCTCACGGCCAGTTCGGCCGGAAACTCGTCGAAGGTGATCGTCGTGCCCATGCCCTCGTCGGCGGCCCGTCCACGCGCGATCAGGGGACGCACGATGTGGTCGGCCTCGTCGACACCCCATTCGGTGTGCATGGCACACAGTCGGGCATGCTGTTCGAGGTCCAGGCGGTCAGGCTCGATGGAGGTGGCGATGCGCACGTGCACGCCCGCCGCCGTCAGGGTCGGGATCGCCGTCGCCACCTTGTCGAAGTTCGCACGGCCGCGAAACTCGTCATTGACGATCGGGTCGGGCGCGTCGAGAGAGATCTGCACCGCCACGTCGTGGTCCGCCAGTTCAACGGCCCGTGCCAGGCGCTGGCCGTTGAACAGCGTGCCGTTGGAGATCACGACCGTCGAGCCGATCGCAGCCAACTCCTTGAGCACGTCGACCATGTACGGGAGGATGAACGGCTCGCCGCCGGTCACGCCGAACTGGCTGTAGCCGAGTTCGGCGGCCTGGTGGGCCAGTCGAATGATCTGGTCGGGGGGCAGTGCCTGAGGTGGCGTCGACGGACTCGACTCGGTGAAGCAGTAGCTGCAGGTGAGGTTGCAGTGGTAGTTGCTGTAGAACCACAGGCGGTCGAGGAGTTCGCCGGTGGCCAGGGCCTCGCGGATGGCCGCGGTCATGACAGGTCCTTTCGTGAGGAACGGGTCGTGGGTGCTTGTGGTGGCAGGGCGCCGAGACCGAGGTCGTCGAGGCCCGCACGGGTCGCCGCCGATACCGGCAGGTCCAGCCCTGTCGCCAGGCGGTTGAGCATCATGGTCGCCCCCACCGTCACGGTGATCTCGACCAGTTGGTGGTCGCCGAGCAGCCCCTTGGCGGTCACGGCGACGAGCGGGTTCACGGGACCGACGCCCAGCGACAGCGCATCGACCCAGTCGATCAGCGCACGTTCGGCGCGGCTGGTGAAGGCGGCGTCGATGTCGACTTCGCCGCGCAGTGCGCGCAGCTCCTGGCCGGTCAGGCCATGGTCAGCCCCGACGACGGTGTGGGTGTCGGTGCAGAATCGGCATGCCAGGTTGGCGGACGTGCGCACGATGGCGATTTCCTTCCGCCGGCCGGTGACGGCCGAGGCGCCGAGCGCGGCCCCGATGAACGGCAGGGTGACGTCGCAGAGTTCGGGGACCTGGGCGAGCACGCCCACGAGTGGTCCGGGGTCGCCGTTGGCGAAGTGGTCGCGCAGCAGCAGTGGTGCGGTGTCCGAGGTCATGGCCGTGACGAGTGTCATGGTGGAGTTCCCTTCTCCTGGGGAGATTCGCGGGTGGCGCTTCTGCGTCCCCGGCGTGGCGGCGCTGGAGACACTGTGGGGGCCCGGCCGTGCGATGCCATGCGTGTGGATCACCCACGTCGGGCGGACCACCCACCCACGTTGGCGCGGCACCGATGGCCGTTGACAGGCGACGCTGTCGGCAGCGCCCCGTCGCTGGCGTCCTCGGGACCGGCGTCAGGCCTGGTCCGGGCCCGCCAGCCGGGCATGGACGGCGCTCGCGGCGTGCCGGTCCGTGACTCCGAGTTGTTCCAGGATCGCCGACACGTGGCGATCGACGGTCCGGACGGACAGCACGAGCTGATCGGCGATCTGGGCGTTGGTCGATCCCGCTGCAACCAGTTCGAGCACCTCGGCCTGTCTGGGCGTGAGGCCGGCAGGATGGGCGCGCGTGTCCGGCCTCGGCCCCCGCGGGATGGAGGTCACCCCCGCTGCCCGCAGCCGTCCTCGAACGATCCCTGCCGCAGGTCGGGCGCCGAGTTCGTCGAGATCCGTCAGCGCGCTCAGCAGGTGATCGGTGCTCCCGGCATCCACCAGCGCCATCGCGCGGTCGTAGACGCGTCCCTCGGCGGCGGCCATCGCAGCCGCTTCCTCCCACCGGCCGTGCAGCACGTGCGCCCACTCCTCGTGCAACTCCGTGGCCTGCCAGTCCTTCGGGAGTGCCGCGCCGGCGCGCTGACACCACGCCAGCACCTCGCCGTGGGACCACGAGCCGGCACCCTCGAGTCCGATCGCGTCGGCCGCGATTTCGGACGCATCGTGAGGCCTGCCTTCCAGGAATGCCTGCTCAGCTCGCAGGGCCGCGACTGGACCGAGGTACTGGGTCGCTGCCGACTGCACCGCCAGGTCACGGGCACGGTCCACGGCGGCCCCGGCGTCGGCGTCGCCGCGGCGCAGGGCGATGCGCGCCAGGCCGCGGGCGGCCGTGATCTCAAGAACGCCGGGATCGCGCGTCCCGGCCAGCATGTCGCGGAAGTCGTCGGATGCCTCGTCCCACCTTCCCAGGTCGACCAGGCGAGTGCCGCGGTGGGCGAGCATCGTGAATCGCATGGTCGCGATGTCGTGGTCGACGGTGAACTCGAGCCCCTCGTCGAGCCAGTGGAGGGCATCGTCGTGGCGTCGCCAGAGCAGCAGCGCGCCGACCATGTTGGTGTAGCCCCGTGCTGCCAGTTCGTGGTGGTCGTGGGCGCGGGCCACCTCGATCGCCTCGGCCAGCATCTCGACCGCCTCGTCGGTGGCAGCTTCGTGGACGATGCGGCTGACCGCGCCGTAGTTCAGGACGAGCGACTCCAGGTCGTGGCGGCCCAGGTCTCGAGCGGCCGCCAGCAGCGGGTCGATCTCGGCACAGGCGAGGTCGGCATGGTCCAGCAGCGCCCACAGGCTCAACCGCGCCACGCGGGCCTCGGCACGGAGTTCCGCGTCATCCACGCCCGCGGCCAACTCGGCTGCCTGCTCGGCCGCCGCCAACGCGCCCGGCGTGTCCATCGCGCCGTAGCGCAGGCGGGACAGGGCACACAGCGATCGCGCCACGCCCGCGTCGTCACCGATCTCCTGCCAGCGCGCGACCGCCTGCTCCGCTCGCGCTGCGCCGGCAGGGAACCGGTGCAACCCGTGCAGGACCCAGGCGTTGTCCTCGAGCAGTTGCGCCTGCTCGACGGGCGTCAGTCGCTCGACCTGTCCGAGCACCTCGCGTTGCGCGATGTCTGCCGCCGCGAACGCGCCGCTCCGAAGGGCCTCGGCTGCGCTGCGTTGTCCGTGGCGCACGATCGCGTCGCCGTCGTGTGCGCCGACCGCGTGGTGCAGCGAGACAGCGGCATCGTCGCGGCCCGTCTCGTCGAGTCCGGCCAGGACGGCGGCATGGGCGCCCTGTCGCTGGGTTGCGGTCATCGACGACTCGACCGCTGTCCGCGTCAACTCGTGACGCCAGCGCAGTCCCCGCGACCCCCCCGCAAGCATGCCTCGTCGCTCCGCCAGGACGAGGTCGGCGTTGGCGATGCCGAGCACCTCGACGAGTGCGCCGGGGATGGGGCCTCGCACGACCGCCAGCACCTCCAGGGCTTCGCGGGTCGACGACGGCAGTGTCTGGAGGCGGGCCAGGATCGACTCGACCACGCTGCGGGGGACTTCTCCTGGTCCTGCCCGAAGCGTTTCGGCGACGAAGAAGGGGTTGCCGCCGGTCGATGCCATCACCTCCTGGGCATCCAGGTCGTGGCCGGCGGCAAGGGCGGCGACGGCGTCGCCGGACAGCGGCTCCGGCCGGATCCACGCCGCGGCCCCCCCAAGGGTGCCCAGCACGGCCGTCAGCGGGTGGTGCGGCCCGACCTCGTCCTCCCGGTGGGTCCCGACGACGACCGCCGGCAGGACTGCCACCCGGCGGCCGACGTATCGGAGCACGTCCAGCGTGGCCTCGTCAGCCCAGTGCAGGTCCTCGAGCACCAGCACCGATGGGCGCAGTGGGTCGTCGAGCAGGCGCAGCACGGCGTCCATCACGTCGCCGGTGCTGCCCGACGCGACGGCCCGACCCATGTCGGTGTCTGCCCCCCGCGCGATGTCTCGCAGCGGTCCCAGCGGACGTGCCGTCGCCAGGTCGTCGCACCAGCCGACATGGACGGCCGCGTCCTCGAGTCCGTCGAGCCAGGCGTCGACGAGGGTGGACTTGCCGATGCCGGCCTCACCCGCCACCAGGACGACTTGACCGCTGCCGTCCCGGGCTCGCCCGAGTGCCTCGTCCAGCATCGACAGGTCACCATCGCGTTCCAACAGGTGCTCCATGCACCGACCCCTCTGCCCGTACCCGCGCCAGCATGCCACGCGACGAGCGCCGCCGGGCCGGGTCGGTCCCATTGCGGTACTGCCGCACGTGCGTGTCCGACGCTGGGCGCGCGCCGTGTCGAGGGCTGCCATACTGGCCGCCATGGAGCAGCGTGCGTCGTGTCGTGGAGCACTGTGGGCCGGGGCTGCGTCCATGGCGCTTGCCACCATCGTGGCACTGCCGGTCCTGGCGCAGGAGGCAACGGGCGAACCAACCCCAACAGCAACCTCCAGCCAGGCGTCGTCGGACGCCGGGCCGGAGGCAACGGCCGAGCCGCTCATGATCGGCATCCGCGTCATCGAGCCCTTCGTGGTGGCCGACGGCGACGGGTGGGGCGGCTTCTCGATCGACCTGTGGGACGAGGTGGCCGACCGCGCTGAACTCGAATTCGAGTACGTCGAACTGGAAACCGTCGGCGACCAGGTCGCAGCGGTCGAGGCGGGCGACGTCGACGCAGCCACGGCCGCGATCAGCATCACCACCGAGCGCGAGCGCACCATCGACTTCAGCCACAGCTTCTACGACGCCGGGCTGCAGGTCATGGTGCGCGATGGTCTGACCGGGGGACCCGGCGCCGTGCTGCAAGCGCTGGCGTCGCCGCGGGTCGCGACCCTGCTGGCCATCCTGGTCTTCGGGACCCTGGGTCTCGGCACGACCCTGTGGCTGGTCGAGGGCCGTGGCAACGACGACTTCCACGAGGGCCGTGACG
>DATFMD010000395.1:0-3311 GCA_035267125.1 Nitriliruptoraceae bacterium
GCGATGAGGTTCTTGATGGCGTCCCAGATGGAGGACAGGAAACTCACGGACATTCCTTGTGGTGGCGCACGTGGCCGATGGTCAGGCCTTGGCGCGATCAGGGACGGGGGTGCGTTCAACACGAGGGGCGGGCACGGGATCGTGGCCACCGGCATGCAGGGGGTGGCACCGACCGATGCGGCGAATCGCGAGCCACGAGCCCCGCATGGGCCCATGCATCGTGATCGCCTCGTGGGCGTAGCGAGAACAGGTGGGCAGGTAACGACAACGAGGTGGACGCGACGACGACTGGGCCTGGTACAGCTCGATCAGCCACTGCAGGGCGCCAGCCACCCAACTGGAAACGACAGCGCCCGCTCGCCCGATCACGCCAGCACCCCGAGCGCGTCACCGGCGCGTCGAACGTCGGCTCGAACCGTCGCCTGGTCCGCCCCCACGATCGAGGGTCGAGCCACCACGACGGCGTCGAATCCACGTCGCCAGGCGTGGCTGCGCGCTGCTTCCCGGATGAGGCGCTTGGCACGGTTTCGCTGCACGGCCGAGCCAACGCGTCGCGATGCAACGGCCGTGAAGCGGAACACGTCCGCATCCCCATCGGCAACATGCATGACGACCGTGCCACTGGCACGCCGGGCACCTTCGCGCAGGACTCCGGCCACCAGGGCCGATGATCGCAGTCGTGCCGGCGTGGGCTCGACGGTCATCGCGTTCATCGGGGAGTCTTCGTGTCGGAGGTCATCGGAGCGGCGTCGTCTGCAACGTCAGGCGCTCAGCTTCGCGCGACCCTTGCGGCGCCGACGGTTGATGACTGCCCGTCCGGACTTGGTGCGCATGCGAGCACGAAATCCGTGCTTCTTGGCGCGACGGCGGTTGTTGGGCTGGTAGGTGCGCTTCATGGCAAGACCTTCATGGGTGGTTTGATGCACACGCGGAGGTCCGTCACAAACCTGGGGCTCCGCCTTGGATGGCGGGGAGTGGACACACGACGGTGCAGGCAAATCGCCATGCAAGCGTACTGCACCTCGGCAGGGTGCGACAACCTCGCTCGACCGACCACGTCCGCGGCCGCGCCGTGCAGCCAATGGAAGGCTCATGACAGTGATGGAATTCCATGAATGGATGTGATCCGTCCAGCACAGATCTCGTCCATGGGGTTGCGACTCCTCACGCCCACGCCTACAGTCCGCCATCGCGCCTGCTGCCACGCACAACCGGCGACTGTCCCACCTTCGACAGTCCTTCCCCGCCGGCCACTGGCTTCCCCGCAGGCACCGGGAACCCAGCGTCTGCCTCAGCTATCCACACTCTGTGGACAAGCCTGTGGATACGTGAGCGGCTGCAACGTTGCACTCGCTCGTGGCAGAGGTGTCGACGTTCCCGTGCGCCGAGATAGCGAACCGTGCTGGAGCACCTGTGGAATCGACCGTCCCGACCGACCTGCCTGCCCTGTGGCATCACTGCCTGGAACAGCTGGAGGACGTGACCAGTCCGGCATCGCGTCAATGGTTGGTCAACACGGCTCCGGTCGGGTTCAACGACGACACGATCATCCTGGCCGCTCCGCACTCGTTCGCACGCGAGTACCTCGACACGAACATGTCGGAGCAACTGACCACCACGTTGTCATCCGCCATCGGTCGTGACCTCGACGTGGTCATCACGGTTGCCCCCGGCGCGGCCAACCTGAGTCCGATGGACGACGACGAAGTCGACGACGACCCTCCCGCCGAACAGTCCTCGGCGGGCGCGTCGTGGGCACCCCCCGCTCCCGTGCACCAGCCGTACAACGGTGAGCTCCGCCAGGTGGAACCCGCATCCCCACCCCGGCCGCATGGCGGCCACGATTCCCGCCCGGGCGCGGGTGGACCCAACCACGCACCAGCAGGATCGATGGGCCACGCCCCCGCCGCGGCGATGCCGCCAAACCCGACTGACGCACCACCGCGCCCGGCTGGTCCGACCGTCTTCCTGCAGCAACCTCGCGACAACGGACAGTCCCAGCTCAACCCCAAGTACGTCTTCGACCACTTCGTGATCGGGGACTCGAACCGGTTCGCCCATGCCGCAGCAGTGGCAGTGGCCGAGACCCCGGCCAAGTCGTACAACCCCTTGTTCATCTACGGCGATTCGGGCCTGGGCAAGACCCACCTGTTGCACGCGATCGGCAACTACGTCCAGCACCTGTACCCACGACTCAAGGTCCGCTACGTCACGACCGAGCAGTTCACCAACGAGTTCATCACCGGGATCCAGACCCAACGCCCGTCGGGGTTCCAACGCCAGTACCGCGACATCGACGTCCTCCTGATCGACGACATCCAGTTCCTCGAACGTGCCGAGCGCACCCAGGAGGAGTTCTTCCACACGTTCAACGCGCTGCACAACGCCGAGAAGCAGATCGTGATCTCGTCGGACCGCGCCCCGCGTGCCATCCGTCCGCTGGAGGACCGCCTGCGATCACGCTTCGAGTGGGGACTGCTGGTCGACGTCCAGCCACCGGAACTCGAGACCCGCATCGCCATCCTCCGCCGCAAGGCCGAGGCCGAGCACCTCGACCTGCCCAACGAGATCCTCGAGTTGATCGGTGCCCGCGTCCGATCCAACATCCGTGAACTGGAAGGTGCGCTGCACCGTGTTGCTGCCTGGGCATCGCTGTCGGGCAGCAAGCCGGACCTCGCGACCGCCGAGGGCGTGCTCAAGGACGTCCTGCCCGACGATCGCGAACGCGAGATCACGGCCCCGTTGATCATGGACATCACCGCTGACTTCTTCAACCTGACCGTGGACGACCTGTGCTCGAAGTCACGCAGTCGGCAACTGGTCAACGCCCGCCAGATCGCGATGTACATCATCCGCGAGTTGACAGACATGTCCTACCCACAGATCGGCAAGGCCTTCGGGGGTCGGGACCACTCGACGGTCATGCACGCCAAGGACAAGATTGCCGACCTCATGAAGGAACGGCAGACCACCTACGACCACGTCCAGGAACTCACGGCGCAGATTCGCTCGACTGCTCGCGGCACCTGAATCGAACCGATTCAGCAATCTTGGCCGTTCCAGGCCCTCAAGGCAAGGCCAGCCGCTCAGCCGCCCCGGCCACAATTGCCCGCTCCGGACGACCCACACGGGACTCGACGAGACCCGTGACTCATGGTCCGGTCGTCGCCCGGGGCGTGGTCCGGTCGTCACCCGGGGCGCGTCACGAGCTCGGTTCGCATCGGCCTGTGCACTGGCAGCACACTCCGGACCCCGCATCATGGGCAATCCTCCCCATCACCGCGCGTCGACACGCCCGCAGATGTGGACAC
>DATFMD010000396.1:0-3912 GCA_035267125.1 Nitriliruptoraceae bacterium
CTGCACGTCCTGGACACGGTGCACGGCGACGCCGTCCACCATGTCCGCGAACGCCTCGTCCCGGCAACGTGGGCCGTGGTGGCGTCCATCGCGCCTGGCGACGTGGTCACCTCCAGTCTGCTGGCCCGCTTCCGCGCCGACCTGGTCGAGGGCCTCGGTGCGGAGCCGGGGCTGGGGCCCACACGTGCCGCCAGCCGGATCGTCGTGATCGACCACGGGGGCGGCGACGGCGACGGCGACGGGGCCGGCACCGGGCAGGACGATGGGCTGGGCCATGGGCTCGGGGTTGCCGGCGACACTGATCCGGACCGTGGCACCGCGCTCGGCGATGGGGGTGGCGCCGCCCTCGAGCCGGCCGACCTGACCGTGAGCGAACCGGTTTCGCTCGACGGCCCGTTCGGCGCACTGTCGACACCCGGACGCCTGTCGGCGGCATTGCTGGGCCTCGATGGTCGTGCTCACCTGGCCGGGTTGGCGGACGTCGTGGCAACGACGCGATCGCCCGACCTCGACGTCAACGAGGCCGCCAGGCTGGGGGCGTTCCTGGCCGCCGCCGTCAATGCCCATCGTGATCAACTGACCGTGGTGCCCGATGCGGCCACGACGGGATTCGTCGAGTGGGTCGAGCACCTGGTGGCGGCTGCCACCGGCAAGTCCGGTGTCGGACTGGTCCCGATCGTGGACGAGCCGCTGTTGGAGCCCATCGCCTACGGGCCCAGTCGCTTCGTCGTGGCGATCGGCATCCACCACGGGATCCGTTCCGTGGCCGAAGCCGGCATCCCCGTCGTGACCCTCGACGAATTCGGCGTGGACGGTCTGGCGGTCGAGTGGTTCCGCTGGCAGTTCGCCACGGCGGTGGCGTGTGCGCTCATCGGTGTCGACCCCTTCGCGGTGCCCGAGGTCATGACCTGGCGACGCCTGACCCGCAAGGTGCTCGATGGCGGTGGCCGGCGGCTGGCGATCCAGCCGATGGATGACCTGCTCGATGAACTGGAGGACGCCGACTGGCTGGCCCTGCTGGGGTTCGTCGACCCGAATGCCATGGCGGCCCACCAACTCCGCCGCGTCACCGCGACCCTGCGACGTCGGTACGGCATCCCGGTTCGGCTCGAGTTCGCGCCGGCGTGCCTGTCGACCACGGGGCAGCTCCACAAGGCCGGCCCCCCCGAGGGCGTGTTCGCCGTGGTGCTGGAACCAGCCAGCACCCGGATCCCGGTGCCCGGTGCCGGCGAGGACCTGGAAGACATCCTGGAGGCGTCGGCGGCCGGGGACGTGGCGGCGTTGCGAGACGCCGGCCGGGTCGTCGTGGTGGTGGACCTGGACGAACTGCTCGCGGCATGAGGCCAGGTGATCCAGGGGACGATCGAGCACTGGCCGACTAGGGTGTCAGTCAGCAGGTTGGGGCATCGGGCGGCGGCTGCCACGAGGGGGCACGGCCACTGCAGTCGGGGTCGACTGTCGTGGTGCGTCGCACGGGCGGATGAAGGGGACCCGGATGAGGCGCAAGGTCGAAACCGACTATCTCGTCGTCGGGGCGGGGGCGATGGGGATGGCGTTCGTGGACGCCCTCGTCGACCATGCCGACGTCCACGTGACGGTGGTGGATCGGCGGTTCGCCGCCGGCGGGCACTGGGTGGATGCGTACCCGTTCGTGCGGCTGCACCAGGCCTCCGTGTTCTACGGCGTGGCGTCGACCATGTTGGGCGACGGCAGGATCCAGGTGGACGGACCTGAGGCCGGCCTCCAGGAACGGGCGACGGCCGACGAGATCCGCGGGTACTACGCCGACGTGCTCGAGCGACGGTTCCTCGGCTCTGGACAGGTTCGCTTCCTGGGTGGTCACGAGTACCACGCCGACGGCGACACCCATGTGGCCACGTCGCGATTGTCGGGCGACCAGGTCGAGATTCGGGTTCGACGGCGCGTGGTGGACGCGACGTGGCTGGCTCCGGCGATCCCCGCAACGACCCCGCCGCCGTTCACGGTCGCCGAGGGGGCCCGAGTGATCCCCGTGAATGACCTCGTGGCGATCGCCGACGCGCCCGACCAGTTCGTCATCGCCGGTTCGGGCAAGACCGCGACGGACGCGGTGGTGTGGTTGCTCGGCAACGGCGTCGCGCCCGATCAGATCACCTGGGTGCGTCCGCGGGACCCCTGGATGCTCGATCGTGCCGTCGTCCAGCCCGACCCGGCCGTGGCCGCCACCTTGACGGCCGACGTGCTGGCCGCAGCGACCGAAGCCGAGTCGCCCGACGACCTGTTCCTGCGCATGGAGGCGGCCGGTGTCATGCTGCGCATCGATGCGGGTGTCGTACCCACCATGGCCAAGACGCCGACGCTGGGTCGCTGGGAGGTTGACCTGCTGCGCACCGTCGAGGACGTCGTCCGCCTGGGACACATCACGTCGGTGTCACCCAGCGAACTGGTCATGGAGCAGGGCGTCGTGCCGCTGGCGTCCGACACCCTCGTCGTCCACTGCGCTGCCCCCGGGCTCCGCTACCCGGCGACAGTTCCGATCTGGTCGCCGGACCGGATCCGACTGCAGACGATTCGGGCAGGGTTCCCCTGCTTCTGCGCTGCCCTTGCCGGGTACGTCGAGGCGACCCGCGACGACGACCGGGAACGCAACTGGCTGTGTCCCCCGAACAGGTACGCCGACCGGGCGGGCGAATGGACGTGGATGTTCACGCGTGGGACGGTGGCGGTCGAGCGCTTCACCTCGGAGCCGGACATCGCGCAGTGGGCGAACGACTGCGTTCTCAACCCGGCGAGAGTCCCCGATGAGCGGGGCCGGGATGCCGATGTCGTGGCGGCCCAGGCCCGGGTCGCCGACCACGCGGACGCTGGTCTCGCTGCGATGGCGGCCTTCGCGGGGGCGCACCAGCCTGCCGGCTCGGCCCATCGACTCGGTGCGCGGTGACGGGCTCGAACCGCCGACTTCCGCCTTGTAAGGGCGGCGCTCTCCCAGCTGAGCTAACCGCGCCGGGAGCGCAACCATAGGGCGGGCCTTCGTCGGAGGCTCGCCAGGTGCGGCTGAGCAGACGCGAACAACGGACATCGGGCGGGACGCAGACCACACTGCATGAATACCCGGTGGGCACGTGGCGCGACACGGCGTTCGCGGATCCGCCGGGGACGACCGCTCGAGGTCAGCACCCGCAGCGCGCCGAGGCGAGGGACAGACGTGGAAGGCACCACCGCAGACGACACGACGGTCCACGACGCGACCGACCGGGACACGGTGGCGGACTGGTTGGGACTCGTGGATGCACGCTGGCCCTGGGCCACGGCGCAGTCGTGGGACCACGTCGGTCTGCAGGTGGGTGATCCAGCCGACGTCGTTGCGCGCGTCCTGGTGAGCCTGGACGTCACGCTGGAGGTGGTCGAGGAGGCAGCCGACCAGCCCGGCACGCTGGTGCTGGCCCACCATCCGTTGCTGTTTCGCCCGCTCGACGCCCTCACGCCGGCCACGGCATCGGGTCGCAGCGCGTTGGCGGCAGCACGGGCGGGGGTCGCGGTCGCAGCCGCGCACACCAACCTCGACATCGCCAGTGACGGCACGGGCACGTCCGATCCGGTCGTGCGTGCGCTCGACCTGGTCGACGTGGAGCCGCTGTCGACCCAGCCGGGCACCGACCAGGTCAAGCTGGTCACGTTCGTGCCACCCGAGCACCTCGATGCCGTCGTCGATGCCGTGACGGCAACCGGCGCCGGCACCATCGGTGACTACTCGCGCTGCACCTTCAGGTCACGCGGCACCGGGACGTATCGGCCACTGGAAGGGGCCAGCCCCCACGTCGGGTCGCACGGCGCCGACCATGCCGTGGACGAGTGGCGGCTTGAGGTCGTCGTGGCACGTGCTGGCATGGCCCGGGCCGTGGCGGCGCTGGAGTCGGTGCATCCCCACGAGGA
>DATFMD010000397.1:0-7975 GCA_035267125.1 Nitriliruptoraceae bacterium
TGCTCCAGACACGCTTTCGGCTCGATTGGCGAGCGGCGCACCATCGTCGGGATCGCCTCGACGGTCGACGTCGACGGGTGGCTCGCCGACACGGCACACGGTCGCCTCGAGGTGGTCTCTGGGCAGATGAGCGTGGTGGCCGCAGGTGGCTCGCAGCTGTCGCCGGTGCCGCCGCCCATCGACCAGGATTTCTGGGTCGCCTCGAACACGGCGGATCCGAGCTGGACTGGACGGCGACCAACGGCCACTGGACCGCGGTCGTGGCCACCGTGGACGGGACGCCCGGTGTCGCGACAACGCTCGACGTCGGGGTCCGCATCCCCGTGCTCGGGCCACTTGCCGGCATCCTGCTGGTCGTGGGGGGCCTGGCGACCGCTGCCGCCGCCGCGGGGCCCTCGTGGATAGGGTGGAGCCTGCCTGACCGCCGTGCCACGGTCGACCCTCCGTCCGTATCACGCAAGGAGCACACGTGGCATCGACCGTCGAGATCAGTTCCGACCAGGCTGGTTCGCTGCGACGCAACAACCTGGTCATGGCGGCCCTGCACGCTGTCCAGGGCGCTGCGATCGTGTTCCTGGCGACCGACTTCACGTTGCCCGTGACGGACGCCTTCCTGGCCGGCCCACCCGGCAGCGGCCTGGGCGAACCGGCCACGGTCTTCGACCTGAACCTGGCCTGGGGCGTGGCGTCGTTCCTGTTCCTGTCCGCGCTGTTCCACCTCATCGTCGGGGTGGTCATGGCCGATCGCTACGTCGACCAGTTGTCGCGGGGACAGAACCACTTTCGCTGGATCGAGTACTCGCTGTCGTCATCGGTGATGATCGTGCTGATCGCCATGCTGACCGGCATCAGCGACATCGCGGCACTGATCGCGCTGTTCGGTGTCAACGCCGGCATGATCTTCATGGGGTCGGTGCAGGAGCGCTACGAGGAACCCGGTGGATCGTTGCTGCCGTTCTGGCTGGGGTGCATCCTGGGCATCGTGCCATGGCTCGCGATTGGCTGGTACGTCATCTCCCCGGGCAGCGAGGCCAACCCACCCGGGTTCGTGTACGGCATCTTCATCTCGTTGTTCCTGTTCTTCAACGTCTTCGCGCTGGTGCAGTTGCTGCAGTACCGCCAGGTGGGACGCTGGTCGAACTACCTCACGGGCGAGCGGACCTACATCCTGTTGAGCCTGGTCGCCAAGTCCGCCCTTGCGTGGCAGGTGTTCGGCGGCACCCTTGCCGGGTGACGGCCCCATGACCGACGTGTCGCTGTCGAGTCCGGACAAGGTGCTGTGGGAGGACGCGGGTGCCACCAAGCGTGACCTGTGGGACTACGTGCACGCGGCGGCCGACCGACTGGTGCCCCAGGTCGCCCAGCGGCCGCTGTCGATCAAGCGGTTCCCGCGCGGCGTGGGATCCGGGGGCTTCTTCCAGAAGCACCTGCCCGAGCATGCCCCCGGGGGCATCCAGCGGTGGCGGCAGTGGGCCGCGTCGGCGGATCGCGAGGTGGCGTATCCCGTGGTCGACTCCGTCGACGACCTCGCCTGGTTCGCCCAGCAGAACACGATCGAGTTCCATCCCGGCGTGGTGCGGATCGATCGGCCCGATCGGCCTGACCACCTGGTGTTCGACATCGACCCCGGCGACCGTGACCTGCCGCCGGCGCGGGTGGCGAGGTGGGCGCGCGACGTGCTGGACGAACTCGGGCTGCAGTCACTCGTGAAGACCAGTGGTGGACGAGGACTGCACGTGGTCGTGCCGGTCGAGCGTCGCTACGGCGGCGACCTGCTGCGACCGCTCACCCTGGCGATCGCGCGCATGGTGGCGGCGCGGCATCCCGACGACGTCACGATCGAGATGCGCAAGGCACAACGCGGCGGTCGAACCCTGCTCGACTGGTCGCGCAGCACGCCGGGGGCGACCTTGATCGCCGCCTGGAGCCCCCGGGCCCACCCTGCGGCGACAGTGGCGACCCCCCTGACCTGGGACGAGGTCACCGATGACCTCGACCCCCGGACCCTTCGCATCGACACGGTCCTTGCACGCTCCGACGCCTGGGCCGAAGCCGACCTGGCACCCCAGCGACTCGAGGCAGCGCGGGACGCCGTCATCGCGGCGGGATTCGACCTGCTCGATGCCAGCCCTCGTGGTGCCACGTCGTCGTATCTGTCGCAGGAGTGACCATGGACACGACGGCGTCGCCCGACGCGCCGGCGGCCCGGCGACGATGGTGGCACTGGCTGGTCGTGGCCGTGGGTGTCCTGGTGGTCGTCGTGGGCATCGGAGTGGTGTGGTGGATCGTCGGCGCGCCCGATGCCGAACAGGACGCCTTGTTCGCAGCCAGCGCGATCGACGGCGTCGAGGTGGCGATCACCGACGACCTGGTGACCATCACCCCGACTGGCGATGCTGCCGAGGGTGTCCTGGAGGGCGACACGATGGTGTTCTATCCGGGTGCCCGGGTCCCACCCCAGGCCTACGTCGTGACGTGGGCACCAGTGGTCGCCGAGACCGGCGTCGAGGTGGTGATCCCGTCGATGCCCCTGCGCCTGGCGGTGCTGGACATCGATGCGGCCGATGGCGTGCGCGACGAGGCCGCGGACGAGGGGGGCGCCGGCGTCGAGGGCGAGTGGTGGGTCGGTGGGCATTCGCTGGGCGGCACGATGGCGGCGTCGTTCCTGGCCGGCCAGCCCGAGGGTGCATGGGCGGGGTTGGTGTTGTGGGGCTCGTACCCCAATGGCGACGTCCTGGTGGATCGCGACGACCTCGCGATCCTGTCGGTGTCGGGTGGCCGTGACGGCCTGTCGACACCGGACGAGATCGACGCCAGCCGCACCGACCTGCCTGCGTCGTCGTCGTTCGTGGAGTTGAACGGGGTCAACCATGCGCAGTTCGGTGCCTACGGCGACCAGGGCGGCGACCTCGAGGCGGAGGTGACCGACGCCACTGCGCACACCGAGATCGCGGACGCCACCACGGCGTTCCTCGTCGAGGTGACGGCTCCCGGCTGAGCCCGACCCGGTTCGCGGCATGCCGCCTGCTCCCGCTGACCAACGACGAAGGGCCCGGGCGCATGGCCCGGGCCCTTCGACGAACGTGGTGCGTCAGAACGTCACGGCACCACGATGATGCGGTCGTTGGGCCCCGGTGTCAGGGGGGACACCGCGCCCACGTAGTCGGCGAACGCCTCGGAGTCCACCTGGCCGCTGAAGCGGTTGGTGCCCTGGGTGAAGACGCTGAAGTTGTCCCCGCCCTCGGCGATGAAGCTGTTGGCGGTGATGCGGTAGGTGCCGGCCGGATCGACGACGACACCATTCAGCATGATCGATGCCGGGTCGACCTTGCTGCCGGTGGGCGCCGACGCACTCCACTCGTACGAGAAGCCTTCCGACACCTGCAGCACCCGCATGGAGCCGGGGTCCGGGTTGTCGAACTGCTGCTCGAGCAGGGCATCGATCTGCGCGCCCGTCAGGTCCATCGACACCAGCGTGTTCTGGAACGGCTGGACCGTGAAGACCTCACCGAACGTCACCTCACCGGGTGCCTCGCCGGCGTCCTGGTTGTCATAGATCAGGTCCGCCCGGATGCCGCCGGGGTTCATGAACGCGATCTGGGCTCCCTGCACGTCGGCCGTCGCCCACAGTTGCGCGTCCGCGATGCGGTCACCGAGTGGTGCCTCACCAGCGTCGTTGTAGTCCTCGAGGATGTCCTCGGTGATGGATCCGACCACCCGCGTGCGGACCTCGTCGGCGAAGACGTTCCAGTACTCGATCAGTGCGGTCTGCTCGGGGTCGGCAGCCACGTCACGCGTCACGAGCACGCCGTTGATGTCGATCGACACCGGCTCCTTGGTCGCGCGGCTGATCGACATGTCGATGTCGGTCACCATGCCGCCGTACTGGTAGGAACTGATCACGGGCCGGTCGTCGACCACACAGTTGTAGGCCTGGTGGGTGTGGCCGGTGATGAACAGGTCGACCTCGTCACTGGTGCGTTCGACGATGTCGATGATCGGTCCCGAGATGCCGGGGCAGGTGTTGTCGAAGGCGCTTGGGAACCCGCCTTCGTGGACGAGGACCACGATGGTCTCGACACCCTGCTCCTTGAGTTCGGGGACAAGGGCGTTGACGGTGTCCGCCTCGTCGGCGAACGAGACGTCCTGGATGCCGCCGGGCGACACGATGGAGGGCGTGTCCTCCAGCGTCATGCCGATGATGCCGACCTTGACGCCCTTGAACTTCTGGATCGTGTAGGGCGGCAGGATGGTGCCACTGCCGTCGTTGTAGGCGACGTTCGCGGCCAGGAACTGGAAGTCGGCCCCGGCGAACGGCGTGCCGTCCTGGCAACCGTCGACCGGATGGCAGCCACCGTCCTGCATGCGCAGCAGTTCGTCCACACCTTCGTCGAACTCGTGGTTGCCCACGGCGTTGAAGTCGAGCCCGAAGAGGTTGGCAGACTCGATCGTGGGTTCGTCGTGGAACAGCCCCGACAGCAGGGGGCTGGCACCGATCAGGTCACCAGCGGACACGACCAGCGTGTTCGGGTTCGTCGCCTCCAGTTGGGCAATGTGGGTGTCGAGGTACTCGGCGCCGCCGATGAAGTCGCCGGTGGGGCGCAGGAACGGCGGTTCGAGGTTGCCGTGGAAGTCATTGATCGCGAGCAGCTGGACCTCGGTGGTCTGTGCATTGCGCGCGGCGGGCCCGTCGCGGGGCGGCTTGGCGGATGCGAGCGTCGGGACCGCGAGCAGCGCTGCGCAGAGCACGAGGAACATCATGCGGAGTCGTCTGGTCATGTGGCGTCCTTGCCATCTGTCGTGCCACCGGGCGGGTTGGCGCACGAATGACGAACCCGCCGCCTCGGGCCCCCGGGCAGGTCGTTGTCGAGAAACGTAGTGGCTCGATCGTGCCAGGATCAACGGAACCGGCAGTCAGGGTCGCTGACGTGCGCTCACGTGGCGGCGTCGGCGGCCGCAGTGAACGGCGCGATGACGTCCTGGACCCGGACGCGCAGGTCGTCCATCGAGGCGTGGTCGTCACCCTCGACGTTGAGGCGCAGGAGCGGTTCGGTGTTGGACGCCCGCAGGTTGCACCAGGCAGTGGGGAAGTCCACGGTCAGGCCGTCGAGGTGGTCGATCGACGCTTCCGAGACCCCGAACTCCTCCTCGACTGCGGCGATCGCTTCATCGGCGTCGGTCACGGTGAAGTTGATCTCGCCGCTGGCGACGCGGCGTTCGAACGGGGCCAGCACGGCCGACAGGGGTGCCCCTTCCTCGGACACGACCTCGAGCAGCACCAGGGCAGCAGCCAGGCCAGAGTCTGCTCGGTGGAACGCGCGGAAGTAGTAGTGGCCGCTGTGCTCGACCGCGAACACGGCCCCTGTGTCGGCCATGCGCTGCTTGATGATCGAGTGGCCGACCGGCGTGCGCACTGCCGTCCCACCCGCGGCGGCGATGACCTCGGGCACGGTGCGCGAGCAGATGACGTTGTGCAGCACCGTGGCGCCGGGATTGCGAGCCAGCAGGCGTTGCGCGACCACGGCGCCCACCAGTGACGACGCCACGGGACGCCCGTTCTCGTCGACGACGAACACGCGGTCGGCGTCACCGTCGAAGGCCAGACCCAGGGGCAGGCCGTGCGCCACGACGTGACGGGACAGGTCCTCGAGGTTGGCCTCGTCGAGCGGGTTCGCGGGGTGGTTGGGGAAGGTCCCGTCCAGCTCGAAGAAGAGCTCGTCGACGGTGATGGGCAAGCCGTCGAACACCAGCGGCGCCATGCGTCCGGCCATGCCGTTGCCGGCGTCGATGGCGATGTGCAGGGGAGCCAGCGCCCCGGTGTCGACCATTGCATGGAGGTGGGCGACGTAGGCGTCGTCGATGCTGGCGGTGCTGCGTGGACCGGGGGTGGCGACGGGTTCGAGTCCGTCCTCCAGGATGCGGGTGGCGCGGTCACGCACCGCTGCCAGTCCCGACCCCAAGGACACGGGCACGGCGCCGGCACGGCACACCTTCAATCCGTTGTGGCCGGCCGGGTTGTGGCTCGCGGTCACCATGACGCCGTCCCGCAGCAGGTGACCCGACGCATACGTCAGGGCATCCGTGGACACCAGCCCGATGTCGACCACGTCCACGCCACGGCTGGCAGCGCCGTCGGCGACGGCGTCCGCGATCGCCGGGGAGCTCGGTCGCATGTCTCGCCCCACGACCAGGCCGTCCCCGCCCCCGGGCAGCGTCAGGACCTCGGCGATGGCGGCCCCCAGCGCCCGCGCGACGGGTGGGGTCAGTTGATCGTCGGTCCCACGCACGTCGTAGGCCTTGACCAACGTGGTCAGGTCTGGGGTGGGGCTCATCGAGAGGGCTCCTGGTCGGACGCCGAATGGTAGTTGGGCACCACCCAGTGGGCCCCCGCCGAGCCGTCGCACGAAACGCCGACGGCGGGCCGACTCCGATGAGCCAGCCCGCCGTCCGCGCGTGGTCAGTCGAGTGCGAACACCTGGGCTCCTCCCGGGACCAGTGCGTTGGCCGACACCCAGGGAGTGCCGCGCTTGCCGAAGGTCACCGAGGTGTGCATCGGCACGCCGGTCGCGACCTCCTCGCAGTCGCCCGTGACCGGGTCGCAGGCGTTCAGCGTGCCACCGACGCCGCCACCGAAGATCTCCACAGCCGCCCAGGACGCTTCGTCGAACTCCGACACGTAGAGCATCCCGTCCGGTCCGATCGTCAGGTCGACGATTGAGGTGAAGCCGTCGAGGACCTTCGTGCACTCGGGGTCGACGCCGCACTGGACATCGGTCGCGCCGGCGTCGATGCGCCACACGCCGGACTCGTCGGTCGGGGCCGGGAAGCCCTTCAACTCACCGACCCAGTAGTCGCCGCCCGGACCAACGACGACACTGGTCGGGACCGATTCGCCCGGGATGACAGGTGCCCCATCGGTGGCGCAGTACGGAACTTCTGGTGGACAGCCAGCCAGCTCGTTGAAGTTCTCCGTGGACAGCAGCTCGATCGGGAACGTCGCGACCAGTTCTGCGTGGCCGTCGTTGTCGACCCGGTGCAGGCTGTTGCCACCGGCATCCACGACCAGGGCGGCCCCGCCCCCGAGTGCGGCGACGTCGTAGGGGTTGGAGTCCACGCCCGCCCCGTCGGGGTCGAGCGCCTCGAGCTCGAAGAGATTGGCGATCATGCGTGCCCTGCCGTTCGACACGCGCCACAGGGCCTGGCCGCTGTCGTTCTCGGTGTCCATGCTGCTCGTTGCGACCCAGAACGACTTCGAGCCGATCGCGGCCACGGACGCCGCCCCGGGGAGGTCGATCGTGTCGACGACCACGTCGTCGCGGATCACGTGGACGCCGCTGCTGGCATCGGCGGCGAGGATGTCCCCGTTCGGCGCGGCGTCGAGCTTGAAGACTGGGCCGGCGAGGCCGCCCACCGCCGATGCCGCGACCGGTACCAGGAGGAGTGCAGCGGCTGCGGTGGCCACCGTGATGCGTCTGCCAATGCGGTTCATGTTCGCCCCTTCGGCGGTGTGCGGACCGGACGTTGTGTCCAGTCCTGTCATGGGAGTCCTTCGAGCACCAAATGTCGCATTCGGTGACGCGGATGGCCCCGAACGCCCAGCCCCGCGATGCGCGATTCCGGCATCGCTGAAGAATTCCCCTCGTCCGACGCTAGACGAGCAAATTCTCCCCCGTCAAGCATCATGTTCCTGGTCGTGGCAATGTCCTGGCACGCGGGCGACGTGCGGGCCCGCCGTGGCAGGGCGAATCCCGTGCGGGGCGCAGGCATGGACGGACTAGGATCGACGCCCGTGCCTCGTCGTGCCCGGTGTCCTGATCAGGCACTCGCCTCGACCGCCCTCGTTGGCATCGTTGGACGATGTCCAGCCTCGGGGCGCACCAACCACGGAACGGAATGCCGCATGGTCGACCACATCGCACTCCTGGACGCGGTCGGGCTCTATGCCGACGCCCTCCTCAACTCCTACGACATCGGT
>DATFMD010000398.1:0-15837 GCA_035267125.1 Nitriliruptoraceae bacterium
GCGCCGTGCACGACGCCGTCGCCAACGGCTGGACCGAGCATCCCGACTGGAGCCATGCGGACACGCTGGCCACGCACTGGGTGCTGGACGAGGCGCGCCGCCAGATCGGGCTGGTCTTCCCCTTCGAGGACGGTCCACCCCGCCAGTGATCAGGACCCGGCCCGCGGGGGACGTTCAGGCCTGCGTCGGCCCGTCCTCCATCCAGGCACGCAGGTCGTCGACCGACATCGTGTCCGGGTCGCCGAGGTCGGCCGGATCGGCCGTGGCCAGGGCTGGGGGTGGGTGCCGCACGATGATCGTGCGCAGGTGGGCGGCGTCGCCGCGTTCGTCGATCAATGCCGCCATGTCGGCATCGTGGTCGGCGCCCCGTGCCCGCGCCGATGCGGTCAGTCCGACCAGCAGCGACTCCCACGTGGTCATGGGTCCCTGGGCCAGGGAGGCAGACTCGGCGAACGAGTCGACGAAGGCGAACGGTGTGGTGGCGATGTCGTGGTCGCCCCCGAGCGCGCCGTAGAGCCAGTCCGGGTCGAAGGAGAAGCCGTAGGTCGACGGTGCCGCCAGGATGTCGACCAGCGCGTCGCGGCTGAACAACTTGAAGGCTGCCTGGGTGTCGCGCAGGCCACGCGAGAACAGGGCCCGACCGACCATGCGCTGCATGTGGCGCAGGACGACGATTCCCGGCCCCCACCGCGCCTCGGCCTTGCGCAGCACCGCGTCGGGGTGCTTGCGATCGCCGATCACGACGTCGGCTCCTGCCATGAACGGTCCCAGGAGCAGGCCGAGCTGGCCCAGGTCGACGGAGTTGTCGGCATCGGTCAACACGATGGCGTCCATGCCGTCGTCCAGCGCCCGCTGTGCCCCCAGCACCATGGCCCCGCCCTTGCGAGAGTCGTCGACGTGTGCCAGGCCAGCCAGCGGTCCGTCGTCGACCGGGATGGCCTCGTCGAGACGCAGGACCAGGACCCGGGAACCCAGCGGATGGTCGTCGGCCATCGTGCGCGCCGTGGCCCAGTCGTCGTCGGGGCTGCCATCGGCGACGGCGACCAGGCGCCAGTCGACGGCCGTGTCACCCAGCAGCCATTCCAGCTGGTCCAGCTTCACGCGCAGGGAGTCCTCGCCGACCGGGTTTTCCGCTGTCCTCGGGCGCAGGCGGTTGTGCTCTCCCCACATCGCGAACTGCACCTGGATCCGGGGTGCGGCTTCGCCGATCCCCAGGACTGCCTGGCGCGAGGCCGCCAACGTGGCGCCGACCCGGACGTCGATGCCGATGGCGGCGTCGCGGCGGATCGAGCCCAGGTCGTCGGGGCTCGGATCGGTGGCCAGGATGGCATCGGCCAGCGCGCGGGTGCGTGGCAGCACTGCCGGATCGGTGAGGTCCACGTCGTCGGTGGCGCGGTCGATGATCGTGTCGAGGTCGGTCATGCGCGCCATCCCTGTCCGTCGAGCCTCCACCCTAGGTCAACGCACTCGCCGGACAGGCGACCTCCACGTGATTCGAGCCCTGCCGTCGCCGAAGCACCCACCACCGCCGGCCTTGCGGTCGACGCTGGCATGCAGTGTCGGCGATCTCGCCCCACCGACTGCACGCGGCCGACGTCGGCGTCAGGTCGCGGCGACCAGGTCGGCGGCGCCGAAGCCGACGGAGAACCGCTCGCACCAGATCACGACCGAGGCAATGTCGTCCAGGTCGAGGTCGTCGGGCACGTCATAGGTCTGCGTGCCCTTGTTGCCCTTGAGGGCACCCAGGTACGTGGCGCCTTCCTCGTATCCGAACCAGTCGCCCTCGATGGCGTTCTTGGGCGACAGGATGACCTGCAGGTCGGGGCCGTTGGACCCGTCGAGGTCGGCCAGCACCAGTTGGACGTCGTCGCCGTCGCGCAGCAGCACCACGGTCCCGGTTGTGGTGTGTTCGAGGCTGGTCCAGGATCCGCGAGCCAGCACGACGGGGCCGTCAGCGGGTGGGGCCTGCGTGGGCGTCGCTGCGGGCGACGGGCTCGGGCTGGAGGTGGTCGGTGCCGGGGTCGGGTCCGGTGTGGGTGCTGGCGAGGACGCCGTCTCGGACGGCTCGGGCATGGGTGTCGGCGTGGGTGTCGGCGTGGGCGTCGGCGTGGGAGAGGCGACGAGTGCGGCCACGTCGTCGCCGAGGTCTTCGTCGACGACGTTGTCGAAGAACAGCGTGTCGGGCCGGAACAGCAGGAAGCCCACCACCAGGACGACGACGAGGATCGGGGCGCCGATCATGAGGATGCGGCGGCGTTGCGGTGTCATGGTCGTCCCGGATCGCTGGTGGGTGGACCGAACGCATCGTGGACGATGGGTCGGCGCGGTCATCCCATCCAACAACTGGCACGTGTTCGCCATTCCGTCCGCCCACGGGGCGTGCCGTGCGCACGACCACGGCTGGCATGGCACCCTCGCGTGGGCCCGCCGGTGTCACCGGCCTCGACCTCCCAAGGACCGTGCATGCACTCCTCGAGCGATGTGCCGGCATCGTCACCTGACCCGTTGGACCTCGACGAGTTCCGTCGCAACGGCCACGCGGCGGTGGACTGGGTCGCCGACTACCTCGCCGGACTGGAGGACCAGCCGGTGTGGGCCCAGGTCGAGCCGGGCGACGTCCGGGCTGCGCTGCCCGACCATGCACCCCGGTCCCCCGAGTCGTTCGAGGCCATGCTGGCCGACCTCGACGACATCGTCGTCCCGGGCCTGACCCACTGGCAGCATCCGGGCTGGTTGGCCTACTTCCCGGCCAACTCGTCGCCGGCGTCGGTGCTCGGGGAATTGGTGACGGCCGGCATGGGCGTGCAGGGGATGCTGTGGTCGACCTCTCCGGCGGTGACCGAGGTGGAGTCCCACGTGCTGGACTGGCTCGTCGACGAGTTGGGGTTGCCGCCGACCTGGCGCGTGGACACCGGACCCGGCGGTGGCGTCATCCAGATGTCGGCATCCGATGCCACCCACACGGCACTGGTGGTGGCGCGGCTGCGGGCCACGGCCGCCGGCGCACGTGCGGAACAGTGCGTGGTCTACACCTCCGCGCAGGCGCATTCCTCGGTCGAGAAGGGGGCCCGCGTCACCGGCTACGGGCACGTGCGACTGATCGACGTCGACGAGGTGTTCGCGCTGGATCCGGACGCGCTGGCGGCTGCAGTGGCCGCCGACGTGGCGGCCGGGTTGGTGCCGACGTTCGTGGTGTCGGCGGTGGGCACGACCGGCACCACTGCCGTCGACCCGATCGAGGCCGTGACCGAGATCGCGTCCGCCCACGGCATGTGGCACCACGTCGACGCTGCCTATGCCGGCACCGCCATGCTGTGCCCCGAACTGCGCCACCACCAGCCCGGACTCGACCGCGTCGACTCCTACGTGACGAACGCGCACAAGTGGCTGTTCACCAACTTCGACTGCTCACTGTTCTGGGTCGCCGACCGAGCCGGGCTGGTGGATGCCCTGTCGATCGTGCCGCCCTACCTGAGCAACGACGCCTCGGACTCCGGGTCCGTGGTCGACTACCGCGACTGGCACGTCCCGCTGGGGCGCCGCTTCCGTGCGCTGAAGTTGTGGTGGGTCATTCGCTCGTTCGGCATCGACGGTCTGCGTGCGCGCATTCGTGAGCACATCGCCTGGGCGCAGGCCCTGGCGGCGCGACTGGACGCCGACGATCGATTCGAGATGGTGGCCCCGACCCCGTTCGGGCTCGTGTCGGTACGCCATGCCGACCCCGACCGCAACGACGAGTTCCTGGCCGCCATCACGGCCCGGCCCGAGTTCGCGCTGGCTGCCTCCACCGTCGACGACGCGCGCTTCCTGCGGATCTCGATCGGTGCCACCTGGACGCGCGAGGCCCACGTCGAAGCCCTCTGGGCTGCCCTGGACGACGCAGCCTGATGAACGCAGGAGCTGCCTGGAAGGGTGCGATCGCGTGTCGAGCCGCGCTGGCTGGGACGGCTTGTCTCAGGTTGGCGGCCCGATGAAGATCGAGGCGACCAGGGTGACCACCGACAGGCCGATGACGTAGTAGGCGAATCCGCGCAGGGTCTCGTTGGTGACCAGGCGCATCAGGTAGCGCACGGCGAAGTAGCCGGACACGCCCGCCGTGATCGTCCCGGCGACGACGTCGGCCGGGGTGTAGCCGGTGCCGGCCAGGGCGGTGGTGGACAGGGACGGAACCTGGGCCACGAAGGCACCGGCGATCACGGGGACCGACATCAGGAACGAGAAGCGAGCGGCCGCGGAACGGGTCAGCCCGGTCGCCATGCCGGTGGCGATGGTGGCACCGGAGCGGCTGATTCCCGGGATGATCGCCAGCGCCTGGGACAGCCCCATCGTGATGGCGTTGCGGGTGTCGATCTGGGTGCGACCCGTGGACTGGCGCGCGGCGTAGAGCCGTTCGGCGCCGAGCAGGAACCCGGCCGTGACGAGCAGCATGACCGCGGCCAGGCGCGGATCGTCGAGCAGCTCCTCGAAGGTGCCCTCGAGCAGGAACCCTGCGATCGCCGCGGGGACGGAGGCCACGATGAGCAGGACGAACTCGCGACGTGCCGTGGCGACCTGGGTGGGTGATCGATCGCCCACGCCCAGGGTGCCCATGCCGATTTCCCACAGGTCGGAGAAGAAGTAGGCGACGACCGCCACCAGGGTGCCGAAGTGCAGGGCGACGTCGAAGGCCAGCGGCCCGGGTTCGAGTCCGAACAGGTAGGGCAGGATCTGGAGGTGGCCCGACGACGACACCGGCAGGAACTCGGTCAGCCCCTGGATCAGGCCGAGGAGGATGGCGGTCAGCATGGGAGACGGGCTCGATCAGGACGGGGGCAGTGCGTCGTGGTGGTGCCACGCCCGAAGTCGTGGCCTCGCAAGCCTACGACCGCGACTGCGGGCGGGCGACGATCCGGGGTGGCCACCCAGCCACGCCGCCCCGGGCGGCCCCGGGTCAGGTCGGCGTCGGCCCCATGGGAGTGCAGTCGGAGTGGACGGCCGTGGTGGGAGGCTGGGTGGGGATCACGGTGGCGCCAACGCGAGTGCGATCCCCCCACGGGCCATCGCGGCAGCGACGTCGGGCGCGATCGTCGCCGGGACCGCGATCCACAGCCAGTCGGGTTCCGTGGCCATCAGGCGGGCCGTGCCGAGTCGGCTCGCGGTGCCGTCCAGCGTCGTCGCCAGCACCTCCATGTGGGCGTGGTCGGGCAGCGGTGGCAGCTCGTCGGGCACGGCCAGGGCAACCTCGCCCGGTTCGAGCAGGCCGTCGATGCCGGTTGCCAGGTGGCGCGACGTCACGACCTCGCCGGCGCCGATGTCGCGCGCCAGCAGGCCTTCTGGCACGGCGTCCACGGCGTCGGCCGGGACGAGCCTGCGGGGGCGGCCGACCACCTCGGCCGACACGGCGGATCCGGCGTCGGCATCAGCGGTGGCCACCACCACCTGCACCGGTGGCCCCCAGGGCGTTGCCGTCGTGTGCTCCACGACGCCGAAGATGACCATGCCCACCACGGCGACCCCGGCCAGGACACGAAGCCGAGCCGGCAGCCGCCACCAGCCCTCGACCGCGGCGTCCAGCGGGCCCGGCAGCGCCGGCAGCGGACCGCGCAGGAGCCCGCCGGGGGAGCGCGGCAGCCGTCGTCGAAGCCCAGTCGAAGCCCCGCGGCGACGGCGAGAGCCTGGGATGGGCCCCTGCGACGTTGATGGTGGCGAGGGAGGGGAGGGCATGGACGCCAGTGGACCCGCGTGGCCGGAAGCGCTGCAGGGCCATCGCGCCACCTGTGGAGACCGCCCCGGCGGTGCTGGAGACCGCCGCGGCATGGCGGTCAGCCGCGACGGGTTCGAAGCCTCGACCGGCCCGGCCGGCGTGGATCAGCTGTGACGGGTTCGAAGCCTCGACCGGCCCGTGCGGCGTGGATCAGCTGCGACGGGGTCGAAGCCTCGACCGGCCCGGCCGGCGTGGTTCAGCTGCAGCCGTCGCGGTCGAGGTACTCGTTGCATTCGGTGTCCGTCATGGTCCGGATCACGCGCGACTCGGCGATCTCGACCAGTTGGTCCAGGTCATCGGTCCAGACCCGGACGCCGCCGCCGGGCCACTGGGCAGCCGCGAGGTGGTGGCCGTCCGGGCTGAACGCGGGCTGGATCGTGCCCTCCTTGTCGAAGTCGAACCGTTGGAGTTCTTCGCCCGTGGTCGCGTCCCACACGCGCACCGTGCCGTCGTCACTGCCGGTGGCGATGCGGGTGCCGTCCGCCGACCAGTCGACGTTGGAAGCGGCGTCGTCGTGGCCGCGAAGGTGCATGACCACCTCGCCGGCCGCCAGGTCCCACACCTCCGGCGTGCCACTGAGGTCGCCGGTCACGACCCGGTCGCCGTCCGGGTGCCACGCCACGTCGAACGCGTCGGTGTCCAGCGACTGGAGGAGTTCGCCTGCCTCCCAGTCCCAGATGTCGATGCCCAGGTCACGGGGAAACAGCGGCAGGATGCCGCCCCACCGGGTCACGGCCAGGTGGCTCCCGTCGGGGCTGAAGGCGACGCCGTTGACGAACACGCGGAGATCGTGGCCCAGGCGTGCCACCTGTTCGCCGGCATCGTCGAGCACGGCCACGCTGTACAGGTCGTCATTCGTCGTCGTGGTCACGGCGACGTGGGTGCCGTCGGGATGGTGGTCGATCGCTGCCCAGCCGAGGTGGTCGACGTCGAACTCGAACTCCCATTCGGTGGCACCGGTGTCCGCGTCGAAGGCCGCCACGTTCTCGCTGCCCACCACGAAGGTCCTGCCGTCGGGATGCCATTCGATGCCTGCGACGTTGACGCCGTCGTTGACCGGCATCGTGCGTTCGCTCCAGGTCGACGTGTCCCACATTCCCACCACGCCGTCGTCCCGATCGACGGCGAGGCGGCTGCCGTCGGGTGACCACGCCAGGACCGATTCGCGGTTCGGGAGCCATGCAACCTCGGCGCCGGCGGCATCCGACACGTCCCAGGCCCGCACGCCGTCGGAGTTGTGCGAACCCGTGAAGAGCACGTCACCACCCGGTGCCAGGTGGACGTTGTTGTGGCGACCCTGGTGGCCGCCGCGCAGCACCAACGGCTCGGGCTGGTCCTCGAACGGGTCCCACACGTGGATGCTGCCGGAGCCCGAGTAGAGGTGGCGGGAATCCGGGCTCCAGGCCAACCCGTGCAGGTCTGCGTACCCATCGGGTGGACTCAGGTCGCGCAGCACCTCGCCCGTGGCGGTGTCGACGATGCGGATCTGCAGGCCGCCAAGGGCCAGCCACTTTCCGTCCGGGCTCCACGCCGCGGACACCACGACCCCGTCCGCCGGACCCGGCACCGACCACGACTCCTCCCAGGTTGTCACGTCCAGCACCTGGGTGGTGGCGGGGTCGTCGAAGGGGACGATGGCCATTTCGGACCCGTCGGGACTGAACGACGCCCCGACGGGCCCGAGGGTGCCGACCCCCTCGAAGTCGTCCGGCGGATCGAGCCGCGTGATGTCGGCCACGATCTCGCCGCTGGTGGCATCCCACACGACCGTTGCTCCGCTGCCGTAGGCGGGGAACTGGGTGTGAGAGCCTGCGAAGAAGGTCCCGGTCGGGTCGAACTCCGCCACCGACAGGTGGTAGCCGGGGGGTCCGTCGATCCGGCGCAGTTCTCGGCCCGTGGCCACGTCCCACTCCTGCAGGAAGTCGGCGTACGAGCCCGTGATCAGCGTCGTGCCGTCCGGACTGAAGGCAGCGGTCGGTTCGAGCTCTCCGCTCATTTCGAGGGTGTGCAGCACGGCGCCCGTCCTGGCGTCGTGCAGATCGACCACCGGCGCAGGAATCGTGATGGAGGTGGGTCGGGCCGTGACGAACACCTCGCCGGCAGGGTCGAGCGCGATCAACTTGCCGGCGTCGGGGAAGTGGCGCAGCAGGCGTTGCGACTCGATGCCGCGGTGCAGGGCGGCCTGGACACCCTCCGACGACATGGCGGGCCCACGCTCCCACCGCTCGTGCGCCTCCAGGGCCAGCAACAACCCCAGTTCCGGATCTGCATCGACGACGCCGATGGACTCCGCCACCAGTTCGTTGACACCGGCGACGGCGGCGCGCTGGTCGGCGCTGTACCAGAACGCTCCGGCCGCCAGTGCGACGACCGTCACGAACGCGACCAGGGCGCGGAGCCGCAGGGTGGAGCGCCGCTCCAACGTTCGTTCCTGGGCGGCGCGGGCGGCTTCCTGTGCGATGCGATGGTCCCGGGCCGCCATCGATGCCGCCAGCAGGTCCTGCTCGACGGCCGACAGCCCCAGGTCGACGTCGCCGCGATCGACGGCGGTGCGCAGCGCGACCGCGTCGTCCAGTGGACGGCCGGCCAGCAGCCAGTCGTCGTGGCGGTCCTCTCGCTCCCATTCCTGGGCCGCTGCCGTGAGTCGGCGGTGCTCCTGGAGGTGGGACCTGACGTCGTCGACCCAGCTGCGCAGGCGTGGCCAGTGCTCGATCAGGGCCTCGTGGGCCAACTCGACCACGCGGTCGTGGGTGTCGCCGTCGCGGCTGACGGTCAGCAGGCGCGCGTCGACCAGGCGGCCGACGACGCGATCGACCCGCTCGGCGTCGTCCCCGGGCGCCACGAGTTCGTCTGCGCGGACGGGCCGACGCGTGTCGCCGGCGTCGTCGCCCGGCTGCACGGTGCGCAGCAGCACGCGCCGCGCAGCCTCGCGATCCGTGGCTTCCATGCCGGCCAGCACTGCCTCGGCCCGGTTGGCGAGCGCGCCTGCGACTCCGCCCAACTCGTCGTGCGCGTGCCGGGTCATCACCCGGTCGACGCGGTGCTCCCACAGTTCGTACAACAGGTGCTGCAACAGCGGGAGCGCGCCTGGCTCGGCCGCAACCTCGGTCAGCAGTTGGCCCAGCAGGCCGGGTTCCAGCGTGGCGCCGGCACGCCGTGCCGGCCCGGTGATCACGACCTCGAACTGCTCGCCCCCCAGCGCCGGCACGACGTACTGGGACCGCGACAGGACCTGCTCGAACCCCGCCAGTGCGGCGACGCGGTCGTAGTAGTCGGCCCGGATCGTCACCGCGATCGCCAGTCGGCCGTCGAGTCGTCCGGTGGCCCCCACCAGCAGGGCCACGAAGTGGGCGGCCTCGTCGGGTCCTGCCAGCGTGCAGACCTCCTCGAACTGGTCCACCACGAGCAACAGGCGTTCACCGCCGTGGGCGCCCAGCACGACGTCGGCGACGTGGTGGAGTCCGTCTGCGGGCCGAAGTGCCCGGTCGACGTGGGCCGGGTCGATGTCCGGGGCCAGGTCCGCGAGTTCGGTCGCCAGTGTCTTGACCGGACTCGACCCCGGATTCATCACCACGGTCGGCCACGTGTCGGACTCGGCGATGGCGCCACGGGCCAACGCCGGCAGCAGGCCTGCCCGCACCAGTGAGGACTTGCCGACCCCGGAGGGGCCGACCACGGCGATGATGCCACGTGCGGCCAGGGCATCGATGACGGCCTGGACCTCCGCGTCCCGCCCGAAGAACAGTGGTGCATCGTCGCGCTGGAACGCCCGCAGGCCCACGTAGGGAACGTCGAGCGGGTCCGAGTCATCCGATGGCGGCGACTCGCCCACGGTCGGGTCGAGGGGTGCGGGCAACGACGCACCGTCGGGGATGGCTGCCAGGAGTTCGACGTGGAGTCGCTGGGTCTCCGACGAAGGGTCGACACCCAACTCCTCGGCCAGGTGGTGGCGGCAGTCCTCGTAGGCCTGCAGCGCTCCCGCGGTGTTGCCGGCGGCTGCCTCGGCCGCCATCACCGCGCGCCACGTGTCCTCGCGCAGCGGATCCACGTCGCGCGCCTGCGCCAGGACCCGACGTGCCTGGGCATGGTCGTCCAATGCCGTGCGCGCTCGCCCGAGCAGGACCAGTGATTCGAGGTGGTGGGTCTCGAGGCGGTCGCGGAGCGCATCGACCCAGGGCGAGGTGACGCCGGGGAGCACGGGCCGTGACAGGATCGATCGCGCCTGGTTTGCATGGTCACGGGCCACCGTTGCCTCGCCGGCGCCGAGCGCCTCGGCGGCCTTGGACACGGCCGACTCGGCTTCTTCCACGTCGACGAGCAGGTCCGGCAGGTCGACGACGTAGCGGCCGGGCTCCCCACGGACGGCCTCGGGTTCGACGCCCACCTCGCCCAACCGGCGACGCAGGGTGCCGACCAGCCCGCTGACCGCGACCCGCCACTGGTTGGGCGGGTCGCTCGGCCACAGGGCGCCGGCGAGGGTCTCGACGGCGATGGGGTCGCGGCGTTCCACCACGATCATCGCCGTGACCAGTTGCAGTTGGCGCGCCGAGAAGGCTCGGTCTGCGACGACGACCGCATCGCGACGCAGCGAGACGGCCCCGGCGAGTGTCACCCGAAGATGCGACATTGCGTTTCCCCCTTGCTCCACCCTAGGCAGGGACCGGGCCGTCGCGGGCCGGGTTCGCGATGGACTTCCTGCCAGGGTTGGTCGACTGTGGGCGTTGATCGGGATGGTGCGGGGGGTCGCCAAGTTTCCGTCAAGTTCCGATCCCGGGGGGTGGGGTCGACCACGTGGTGCAGCCACTCGAAAGCCCAGGTACGACGGCGAATTCTGCTGATTTGGCAGGTGCGCAACCGGGGTGGGCGGGGGCTCGGGTCTCGGCCGACCGGGGTCGAGGCGTCAGCCGCCGAGGGAGGTTGGGGGACAGGAGCCTCCCAGGTGGGTGCGGCACTCGGCCGGCGTCAAGTCCCGGGTGACGCGGGTGCGGGCGATGGCGACCAGGTCGTCGAGGTCCAGGGCGTACACGCGCATGCCCCGGAGGTTGTGGGCCGCGGCGAGCCAGCGCCCGTCGGGGCTGAGTGCCAACGCGATCCACCCCTCCATGCCGAAGTCGAACTGCTGGAGTTGCTCGCCCGACGCAGCATCCCAGGTCCGGACCGTGCCGTCTTCGCCATTGGTGTAGATGCGGCTGCCGTCGGGCGACCACACCACGTCGTTGTTGGCAACGTCGTGGCCGACCAGTCGCAGCACCACCTCGCCCGTGTCGAGGTCCCACACCTGCGGCGTGCCCCGCAGGTCCGCCGTCACCAGGCGCTCGCCGTCGGGCGACCACGCCATCCCGAACGCCTCGGTGTCCAGTGACTGCACCAGTTCCTGGGCCTCCCAGTCCCAGATGTCCACGGCGAATTCACGCGGCGCCAGTGGCAGCCTGCCGCCCCAACGCGCCACGGCCAGGTGCTGTCCATCGGGGCTGAAGGCGACCCGTTCGACATCGGCCCCCACGTCGTGGTGGAGTCGTGCCACGATCTCACCCGTGCGGTCCCGGACCTGGACCCGGTATCCCCTGGCCTCGGACGTCGCACCGACGGCGACATGGTCGCCGTCGGAATGGAAGGCCACTGGGGCCCACCCCGGCCACAGGTCCGGGTCACCGTTGTGGTCGAACCGCCACAGGACCGATCCGGACTCGGGCTCCCACGCCACCGTGTCCCAGTCGCCGCCTGTCACGATGACGTCGCCGTTCGGGCTCCATGCCATCGAGTGGAGGTCGCCCTCGTGGACGTCGACGCCGTTCGTTTCGGTCCACGTCGCGGTGTCCCACATCCCCACCTCACCGTCGGCGCGGTCCACGGCCAGGCGGTCACCGTCGGGGGAGAATGCCAGCGCCGGCAGGCCGTGGGTGGGGGACCCGGCCACCTCGCTGCCCGCGGCCGGAGACACGTCCCACACCCGCACCCCTTCGGAGTCGCGCGCTCCCGTCAGCAGCCGGTCGCCACCCGGCAGCAGGAACACGTGGTTGTGCCGGCCCATGAAGCCACCCCGCAGGAGCATCGGCTCGGGCTGTACCTCGAGGGGCTCCCACACCTGGATGCTGCCGGTGCCGACGTACAGGCGGTCGGACTCGTTGTTCCAGGCCAGTCCGTTCTGGCCGGGGAAGCCGTCCGGGTGGGTCAGGTCACGATGCAGGTCACCCGTGGCGGCATCGACGATCCGCAATTGGTGGCCACCCAGGGCCAGCCACCGGCCGTCCGGACTCCAGGCAGCCGTCGTGACGATCTGGCCGTCCGCCGCAGGCACACGATAGAGCTCCTCCCACGTCGCCACGTCGAGGACCTGGGCGGTGGCCGGTGCCCGGCCGGGCACGACGACGAGTCGGGTGCCGTCAGGGCTGAACACGGCGCCCCCCGGACCGAACCAGGCAGGGTCGCCCTCCTCGGCCGGCAGGCGCGGCAGTTGCCGGACGAGTTCCCGGCTGGTCGCATCCCACACCAGCACTCGTCCCCTCGCGTCCGGGTCGACTTCGTCAGAGGCCCCGAATTGTCGTCCCACCAGGAGGTCGCCGTCGGGGTCGAAGCCGGACACGTGGACGTTGGTCGCGTTCGGGGACGGCCCCGGGAAGCGCCCGATCTCGTCGCCGGACGCGACGTCCCACTGTTGCAGGTCCCCAGCGCCGGCACCGGCCACGAGCACGCGCCCATCCGGGCTGAACGCGGCGCTCGGTTCGTCGTCTCCGTCGATCTCGAACGTGCGCACGACCGCTCCGGTGGTCGTGTCGTGCAGGTCCAGGAGCAGGGCCGGCCCGGAACGCGAATCGGAGCGGGTGGCCACGAACAGGTTGCCGTCGTCGGTGACGTCGAGCACCTTGCCGGCGTCAGGGAAGTGGGCGACCAGTCGCTGCTCCTCGATGCCGGCGTGCAGCGCTGTCTCGACGCCGTGCGAGGGCATGGCGGGCCCGGCCTGCCACCGGTCGTGGGCAGCCAGGGCGATCAGGAGGCCCAGGTCGGGATCCGACTCGACCACTGCGGCCGACTCGGCCACGAGTTCGTTGACCGCGGTGATGTCGGCACGGCGGTCCGCGGCAACCCACAGCGTCCCGGCGACCAGCGCCACCACGGTGACGACGGCCACCAGGGCGCGCAGCCGGAGCCGAGAGCGTCGTTCAAGGGTCTCCTCCTGGGCTTGCCGTTTCGCCTCCTTCGCCCGCTGCTGTTCCCGGGTCGCCAGCGACGCAGCCACCAGGTCCCGCTCCGCGATCGACAGGTGCAGGTCGACCTCGCCGTCGGCGATGGCAGCCGTCAGTGCCTCGGCATCCTCCAGCGGTCGGCCCTTGAGCAACCAGTCGCCGTGGCGGGCCTCGTGCTCCCACTCCCGGGCCGCGGTGGTCAAGCGGCGGTGCTCGAGCAGGTGGGCCCGCACCTCGTCGACCCACCCGCGCAGCCGCGGCCAGTTGTCGATGAGGGCCTCGTGGGCCACTTCCACGACTCGTTCCCCGGTGTCGGGATCGCGGTCGGCAGCCAGCAGGCGCGCATCCACCAGTCGCCCGACGACGCGGTCGACCTGGGCCGAGTCCACGTCCGGCGAGACCAGGTCCCGCGCGTGGACCGGTCGCCGTGTGGCACCGGCCTCGTCGTCGGGCTGCAGCGCTCGCAGCAGGACCCGCCTGGCCACCAGTTGGTCGTCGGCATCGAGTGCGGTGAACACCGCATCGGCCCGGTTGGCCAGCGCCCCTGCGACACCGCCCAGTTCGTCGTACACATGGCGCGTCATGACCCGGTCGACGCGACGCAGCCACAACTCGTGGAGCAGGTGCTGCAACAGGGGCAGCGAGCCCGGCTCGGCTGCCACCTCCGTCAGGAGTTGGCCGAACAGGCCTGGTTCGAGCATGACCTCGGCCTGCCGGGCCGGGCCGGTGATCACTGCCTCGAGTTGCTCACCGTCGATTGCCGGCACCACGTACTGCGACCGCGACAGCACCTCGTCGAAGCCGGCGATCGAGGCGACACGGTCGTAGAAGTCGGCACGCAGCGTGACGACGATGGCCACGTGGCCGTCCAGTCGCCCGCTTGCGCCGAGCAGCAGGGACACGAATCGTGCTGCGGTGGCTGGGTCCGTCAGCGTGGCGATCTCCTCGAACTGGTCAACGACGACCAGCACGCGGGCGTCCGACGCGTCCAGCACTTGTCCGGCAGCAGCGTGGAGCCCTTCCTCGCCACCATGGAGCAGGCGGGTGGCCATTGCGGGCTCGAGCCGATCGGACAGCATGCCGAGTTCGGTCGCCAGGGTCTTGACCGGCTCGGAGCCCGGCGTCATGACGATCGTTGGCCAGGTGTCCGAGTTCGCGATGGCGCCACGCGACAGGGCCGGCAGCAGTCCGGCACGGACAAGCGACGACTTGCCGACCCCGGACGGCCCGACCACGGCCACGACGCCGCGGACCGCCAACTTCTCGATGACGGCCTGCACCTCCGCGGTGCGACCGAAGAACTGGCCGGCGTCGTCTCGACCGAATGCGCGCAGCCCCACGTAGGGCGCCCGCCCCACGACGGCCGCAGGTTGGTCGGATTGACCAACCGGGCTGGCAATCGGGCCGCCAGTCGGAGCGCCAATCGGGTTGCCAGCCGGACCGACGGCTGGCGAGGCGCTGATCGGATCCGCCGTCAGGATCTCGTGGTGCAGGTCCCGGGTCGCCGGCGACGGATCGACGCCGAGCGCTTCGGACAGGTGGCCGCGGCATTCCTCGTATGCGCGAAGGGCGCCGGCACTGTTGCCCGCGGTCACCTCTGCCGACATGAGCGCGCGCCAGGCATCCTCACGGACCGGGTCGATCTCGACGGCCTCGCGCAGGGCACGGCGAGCCGGACCGGGGCTGCCCAGTTCGACTCGTGATCGTCCCAGCACCACCAGCGTGTCCAGGTGCTGGCGACCGACCCGATCCCGCAACGCATCGAGCCACGACGAGGTGACACCGGGCAGGACCGGTCGGGACAGGATCGTGCGGGCATCGTTGGCGCGGTCCCGGGCCGCGATCCACTCGCCCCGTGCCACCGCGTCGCTCGCACCGCCCAGGTCGTCGGCTGCCTCCTCCAGGTCGACGCGCAGGTCGGGAAGTTCGACGACGTACCTGCCGGCTTCGCCGCGGATCGCCTCGGGGTCGATGCCGACGTCGCCCAGGCGCTTGCGCACCGTGCTGACGAGTCCGCTGATCGCCACGCGCCACTGCTCCGGTGGGTCAAGCTCCCACAGGGCGTCGGCCAGCATCGAGACGGGAATGGCTGCCTGCCGCTCCATCACCAGGATGGCCGTGACCAACTGCAGTTGGCGCGCCGAGAAGGCACGGTCGGCAACCACCAGTCGTCCGCGGCGAAACGACACCGCCCCGGCCAGTGTCACCTGCAACTCGGTCAATGTCCTGCCTCCCCCACGATGGAGCCTAGTCCGGACCGGCCTGTTGCCAACGAATGGTTCAGGCGGTGGTCTGGCGTGCTGACTCGAGTGTGGCGGACGACCATAAGCCGGCAAGAAGTCGGGTCGAGAGCGGTCGAAGGGCCTCGAATCGATCGATTCGAGGCCCTCACCCCCGGTGCCGGCACCCCCCGCGGGTCCGCCGTCCAGGGGTTCAGCCGGCCTGGCGAAGACGGTTCGCCTTCTCGGCAGCCACGGCGTCGCCGGTCATGCGTGGCGTGTCGTGCTGCCGGAGCCGGTTGGCTGCCTCAGCCAGGGCAGCCCCGTTGTGCGTGGTCGTGGACGTCGCGGTCGAGGCGGAGGCATCGGCCCGGCGCACCGCGTTGGTGGCCTTTGCGAGGTCGGCGCCGCCGTGGGTTGGTCGCGCATCCGCCCGTTGCAGGGCGTTTCCCTTCTCGGCCGCAATGGCGTGACCGTTGCGGACCGGCGCATCGAGTGGCACGCCGGCCTCGATCCGGCGGCGCTGGTTGGCGCGTTCGGCAACGGTGCTGATGTCGACCGCGTTGCCCGCGATCGTGTCGACCTCTGCCCGTCGCACCTGGTTTGCCGCCTCGGCCAGCCTCGCCCCGTCGGAGCCGGTCGACTCCGGCGACGAGGCCAGCGCGATCCACACGCCGGCGACGATGGCCAT
>DATFMD010000399.1:0-2069 GCA_035267125.1 Nitriliruptoraceae bacterium
CGCAGACGACGGATGATCGTGTCGAGCGTGAACTCGGTCGTGTCGAAGATCTGCTCGTCGGGCCAGAAGGTGATCGTGGTCCCGGTGTCGTCGGCGTCGCCGACCCGTTCGATGGGACCGAGCGGGAGGCCACGCGAGTACTCCTGGGTCCACACCGCGCCGTCGCGGTGGATCTCGGCGACCAGTCGCGACGACAGCGCGTTGACCACCGAGATGCCGACACCGTGCAGGCCGCCGGACACGGCGTATGCCTGGCTGTCGAACTTGCCGCCGGCGTGCAGGATCGTCAGCACCACCTCGAGCGCCGGCTTGTTCTGCTTGGCGTGCATGTCGACCGGGATGCCCGAGCCGTTGTCGGTGACCCGGACGCCGCCGTCCGCGGTCAGCGTGATCTCGATGCGGTCGCAGCGATCGGCGAGCGCCTCGTCCACGGAGTTGTCGACGACCTCCCAGATCAGGTGGTGCAGGCCACGCGGCCCGGTCGAGCCGATGTACATGCCGGGACGCTTGCGCACGGCCTCGAGGCCTTCCAGGACCGTGATGTTCTTGGCGCTGTAGTCCGCGCCCGACCCGTTGGTGGTCGGCGACACGGCAGTCGATTCAGTGGAGGCAGAAGTCAAGGTGTGACACCTTCGGTGGGCCGGATCGACACACGGTTGCGGTCCTGGCTGCCCGCCGTTGCCGGGCCCCCACGGCGAGGTCTACGGTGCCGGAGAGAGGCAGGCACGACGGGCAGTTGGCAGGCAGTGGGCGGCCGGATGCGCCGCCGCCGGACACGAGCCGTGCATGGACGCCATTCTACCCGTCGGAGGTGGCATTCACCGGCAGGCTCGCCGATGTGGACGGCCCGCGAACAGGCCACGAACAGCCCACGAACGGACACGCGGCATGGCATCGAGGCACCCAGTCCAGGCCACCGCCCTGCAGGCACGGCATGGCAGGCTGCGACGAGCCGGGGCGGTGCTCCTGGTGGTGGTCGCCGGATGTTCGAGTCCAGTGGTGCCGGAGGCCGAGCCGACCTCGCAGACCCAGCCCGCAACGACTGCGGAATCGACCATCGGTGGCACGCCGGCATCGACCACGCCAGCGGGACCGCCGACCGTCGTGCAACTGACCGACACCGGGGCCCGCAACGGGCAGGCAGTGTTCTCGCCCGACGGCACGCAGATCGCGCACGTGTCCGACCTCAGCGGTGAGTGGGAAGCCTGGATCACCGCAGCCGATGGCAGTTCGACCCGGCAGGCAACCGACGGCATCGGGCCGGTCGGCTGGCCCACGTGGTCGTACGACGGGTCGTGGCTGTGGTTGTACGCACCGACGGGAGACGGTTGGGGGATCTTCGCGGTCGACATCGACGACGGGCTGCCCGTCCCGCTGGCGACGACGGTCGACCTGGTCGACGACGAGGTGTGGACGGGCGACCTGTTCCGGCCACTGAGCGACCCCTCCGGCCAGCGGATCCTGTTCGACGCAGCCGTGGCGGGAACTGACCACGACCTCTACGTCCTGGACATCGCGGCTGGCACCACGAGGCGCGCAACCACGGATCCCGGCTACGACTCGGACGCCCGCTGGTCGCCCGACGGCACCAGGATCGCGTTCCACTCCGACCGTGGCGAGGGGGGCCTGCACACCCAGGTCTTCGTGTTGGACCTCGATGGCGGCGAAGTGACCCAACTCACCCGCGGCGACGCCGTCAACGGCTACCCGGCATGGTCACCCGATGGCAACTCGATCGTGTTCACGTCCGAGGCGGCAGGAAATCGTGACGTGTGGCTGATGGACGCCGACGGATCGAACCAGCGGCGCGTCACCGTCGATGCCGGGTTCGATGGCGATCCGGTGTTCACTCCGGACGGCACGCAGGTGCTGTTCACCACCGACCGCTTCGGTGGCAGGGAACTGGCCCTGGTCACCCTTGACGACTGACGAGTTGATTGGTCCGGCCGGCTACTCGCCGCGCAGGCGGCGCGACGCAGACCACAGGCCGGGCAGCACCAGCGACGCGATCCCCACCTTGACCAGGAACCCCTGCCAGAACGGGACCACGCCGGCGGTGATGGCCTCGG
>DATFMD010000400.1:0-2774 GCA_035267125.1 Nitriliruptoraceae bacterium
ACGAAGCCGGCGAACCCGGCTGCGATCGGGACACTGGTCATGCGCTCCGGCAGCACGCGGCGGCCGGCGCGGAAGACGGCCCAGCCACCCATGGCCGGCACGATCGCCATGTTCAGGACGTTGTAGCCCAGCGCCGTGATGCCACCATCCGCGAACAGCAGGGCCTGGACCATCACGACGACGGCCACCACGAGCGTGCCCACCCACGGTCCCAGCAGGACTGCGGCCAGGGCTGCACCGATGAGGTGGCCCGAGACGCCACCGCCGATCGGGAAGTTGACCATCTGGGCCGCGAACACGAAGGCAGCAGTCAGCCCGGCCAGGGGCACCATGCGGTCGGACAGTTCGTCGCGAGCGCGTCGCAGGCTGACACCAATGCCGGCGACCGACAGGGCTCCGGTGGCCACGGCGGTGCCTGCGGTCAGGAAGCCGTCCGGTGCATGCATGGGCCACCTCGTCGCGGTTCGTCTGTGGCGACCTCTGCGAATGGGCGCCCGGCCTTGTTGCGAATGATTCGCAACAACGATACGTCAGTGTTCGAGCAGGCGTCAACCGCGACGGGTCGCGGTCACACGTTCTCGCCGGCGAAGATCTCCGAGACCGAGGAATCCTCGAACACTGCCCGCAGGGCTGATGCGACGATGGGGGCGATCGACAGGAGCACCAGTTTCTCCGGACGCCGCTCGGGCGGGATCGGGATGGTGTTGGTCACCACGACAGCCTCGATGTCGGCCTTGTCGAGCCGTTCCTTGGCCGATCCCGAGAACAGCGGATGGGTCGCCAGCAGGTAGACCTTGTTGGCCCCCTGCTCCTTGAGCAGTCGGGCCGCGCCCGTGATCGTGCCGGCCGTGTCGATCATGTCGTCGACCACCACGCAGTCACGCCCGTCCACCTCCCCGATCAACGACATCGTCTCTGACTGGTTGTGCTCCGTGGGATCGCGTCGCTTCTGCATGATCGCCATCGGCGAGGCCAGGTGGGACGCGAACTTCTCGGTCAGACGCACGCGACCGGCATCCGGCGCCACCACGACACGACGCTCGGCATCCGTCGAGTCCGCGATCCACCCCTCGAGCAGGGGCATCGCGGTGAGGTGGTCGAACGGTTCGTCGATGAAGCCCTGGATCTGGCCGGTGTGCAGGTCGACCGACATCAGCCGATCCACGCCGGCGGCCATGAACATGTCGGCCATCAGGCGCGCCGCGATGGCCTCGCGCGACAACGTCTTCTTGTCGGAGCGGGAGTAGCCGTAGTAGGGCATCACCGCGACGATGCGCTTGGCCGAGGCGCGCTTGAGCGCATCGATCATCACGAGGTGTTCCATGATGAAGTCGTTGACGCTGGCCCCGTCCGGGATGGACACGTGGGACTGCAGCACGAACGCGTCTGCTCCCCGCACGGACTCCTCGAAACGGCAGTAGCGCTCACCGTCGGCGAAGATGTCCAACTGCACCCTGCCCAGGCGCATGCCGAGGTGGTCGGCCACCTCTCGCGCCAGTTCCTGGTTGGACGATCCCGAAAAGATCATCATCCGCTTGTTGGTGACGACTTCCATCGTGCTCCCAGTGCGTGGCGGGCAAATCGCCGTGCCGGTGGTCCGGTCACGGCGATGGCACTTGCGCAGGTCACGTGCGCAGGTCACCTGCGCATGATCGGCGGTCGAGCCCGGTCGGGCAGGAGTGGCGCCGATGCGTGGCCATCGTAGCCACGACCGCGGTTGCGCAGAGTTGGATGGACCAGGCGTCGCCTCAGTCGGACGCGGCGGCCTCGCGCCGACGCGCGGCCCAGCCCTCCTTGGTGGCCTGGCGCGCCCGCGCGATCGCGAGTGCATCCGCAGGCACGTCGTCGGTGATGGTCGAACCGGCCGCCACGAACGCGCCCGCTCCCACCTCCACGGGGGCCACCAGCATCGTGTCGCACCCGATGAATGCGCCGTCGCCGATGATCGTTTGGTACTTGTCGAATCCGTCGTAGTTCACGGTGATCGCGCCACAGGCGAAGTTCACGCCCTCCCCGATCGTGGCATCCCCGACGTAGGACAGGTGGGGCACCTTGCTGCCGGCACCGATCGTCGACTTCTTGACCTCGGCGAAGGCGCCGACCTTGCCACCGGTGCCCAGTTCGGTGCCGGGCCGCAGGTGGGCGAACGGGCCCACCGTGGCGCCGTCGGCGATGGCGGCCGTGTCGCACCACGACTGCATGACGCGGGCGTCGACGCCCACCTCGGTGTCGTGCAGGGTGGTGTGCGGCCCGACGACCGCCCCGGCCGCCACGTGGCTGGCACCGGTCAGCAGGCAGCCCGGAAGGATCGTGGCGTCGGGTTCGACGTCGACGGTGACGTCGATCCACGTGGCCGCTGGATCGAGCACTGCCACGCCCGACTGCATCAGGCGCCGCAGGTGGCGACGTCGCAGGATGGTGCCGGCATCGGCCAGTTGGAGTTGGTCGTTGACACCGACCTCCTCGAGTGCGACGCGGATGGCACGCACCTCGCTGCCCTCCGCGACCAAACGCTCGACCACCGTGGTCACGTAGCGCTCGGACTGGGCGTTGTCGCCGGTGATGGAGGCGAGGCGATCCGCCAGGCCGTCGAGGTCGAAGGCGTACATGCCCGCGTTGACCTCGTGCAACGCCAACTGCTCGGGGGTTGCATCGCGATGCTCGACGATCGCCACGACCCGGTCGCCGTCACCGCGCACGACGCGTCCGTACCCGGTGGCGTCGTCCAGGTCCACCGTCAGGATGGCGGCGGCACCCACCGGCGTGTCGACCAG
>DATFMD010000401.1:0-4131 GCA_035267125.1 Nitriliruptoraceae bacterium
TGGCTGGCGGCCCAGGGCGTGCGCGAACTCGTGCTGGTCAGCGAGAACACGACCTCGTGGGGCAAGGACCTGGGCGCGTGGAACGGCCAGCCCGGCGGTCGCTCGCTGGCCCCGCACCTGCTGCGCGCCCTGGCCGACGTCGACGGGATCGAACGCATCCGCCTGATGTACCTCCAACCGGCCGAACTGCGCGAGGACCTGCTCGAGGCCATCACCTCGATCGACGAGGTCGCCAACTACTTCGACCTGTCCTTGCAGCACGTCTCCGCCGAGGTGTTGCGGGCCATGGCACGGTCGGGGTCCCCCGAGCGGTTCGGGGCGTTGGTGGACCGCATCCGTGAACTGGCACCCGACGCCGCCATCCGCTCGAACTTCATCGTGGGCTTCCCCGGCGAGGGCGACCAGGACGTCGCGCAACTCGGGCAGTTCCTGGCGCACCACGAACTCGACTTCGTGGGGCTGTTCACCTACTCCGACGAGGACGGCACGCCGGCCGTCGACCTGGCCGACCACGTGCCGGAACCCGTCGCCAACCAACGGCTCGAGGACATGGCCGACGTGGTCAACCGCGCCAGTGACCGACGTGCCGACGCGCGCGTGGGCGACGAACTCGTGGTCATCGTCGAGGAGGTCGGCAGCGACGAGGTGTGGGGGCGCAGCCATCGCGAGGCGCCCGAGTCCGACGGCGAGGTGCGCCTGGTCGATGACGATGGCCACCCTGCCGACGTGGTGGTGGGCCAACTCGTGCGCGCGGTCGTGGTGGCCAGCGACGGCGTCGACCTGGTGGCGATGCCGTGAACGCGCGGGACTCCGGACCCGCATCGGAGGCTGGCATCGGCGACCCCGATCCGGCCGCACCCGGCACCGATGGCCAGCACGGTGGCGGGCCACTGCTGGACCGCAGCATCGGCGAACCCGAGGTCATCGATGCCGCCGAACTGCGTGACGACGAACCCCACTGGTTCAACGTGCCGAACGCGGTCACGTTCCTGCGGGCGCTGCTGGTGCCCGTCATCCTGTGGCTGCTCACCCTCGACGACCCGGCGTCGCAGTGGTGGGCGTTCGGGATCTTCGTGTTCGCGGCCCTGACCGACTCGATCGACGGGTGGGTGGCGCGTCGCTGGCACGGCGTGACCCGCTGGGGCCAGTTGGCCGACCCGATCGCCGACAAGTTGCTGATCGTGGGGTCGCTGGCGTCGCTGGCCGCCGTGGGGGACCTGCCGTGGTGGGCGGTCATCGTCATCGTCCTGCGCGAAGTGGCCGTCACGGTCATGCGGGTCAGCCTGGTGTCGCGTCACAACCTGGTGCTGCCGGCGTCCATCTGGGGCAAGGCCAAGACCGTGTCGCAGGTCATCGCCGTGTCGCTGTACCTGTACCCGGACGTCGCGGCCGGCCTGCGCACTGTCAGCCTGTGGATCGCCGTGGTCCTGACGGTGGTGTCGGGCCTGACCTACGCAGTGCACGTGTTCCGCCTGCTCCACCAACGTGGACCCGAACAGTCGTGACCGGCCACGACGGTGGGGTGGCAGGCAGCGGACTGCGGGCCGCGATCGTGTCGGTGGGCACCGAGGTGGTGTCGGGTGACCAGGTCGACACGAATGCCGCATGGGTCGCCACGCGCCTGCGCACGCTGGGGGCGCGACCGGTGCTGGTGGTGGCGGTGGGTGACGGCATGGAGGAACTGGTCGACGCGCTGGCGATCGCCGCCGAACGTGCCGACATCGTCGTCGTCGGAGGCGGGCTCGGGCCCACCCCCGACGATCGCACCAGGGACGCCGTGGCCCGGTTCGCCGGCGTCGACCTGCACCGGCGCGAGGACGTCGTGGCCATGATCGAGGATCGCTTCGCCGGCTTCGGTCGCACCATGCCCGCCGTCAATGCCCGCCAGGCCGACATCCCCGTCGACGGGGTGGTGATGCCGCCGGTCGGCACCGCTGCGGGGTTCTCCCTGGAGGTGGGTGCGACGACCCTGCACGTCCTGCCCGGGGTGCCGTGGGAGTTGCGGCGCATGTTCGACCACCACGTCGCACCCGTGGTGCTGGCACGCAGTGGCGGGCGCGTGCTGGTGACCCACGTCGTGCACCTGGCCGGCCTGGGTGAATCCGACGTCGCCACAGCGTTGGCAGACGTCGAGGATGCCGCCGGCGCCGACGGCGTGGACATCGCCTACCTCGCCACTGGTCGCGGCATCCAGGTGAAGTTGTCGGCGTCGGGCGGCGACCAGGACGTGGTGGAGGCAGTGCTGGCCGAGCATCTCGACCGAGTCGTTTCCGTCCTGGGCCCGGCGGTCGTGGGCATCGACGGCGACGGCCTGGAGGTGGGCGTGGTGGCGGCGTTGCGTGCTGCCGGGCTGACCATCGCGACGGCGGAGTCGGCCACGGGCGGCCAGGTCGCGGCGCGCCTGACCCAGGTGCCGGGCGCGTCGCAGGTCGTGCGGGGCGGGGTCGTGGTCTATGCCACCGACACGAAGGTGTCGTTGGCCGGCATCGACGATGCGGTGTTGGCGGACCACCCGCCGGTGTCCGAGGCCGTCACGAAGGCGCTGGCGATCGCCGTCCGCGAGCGCCTGGGGAGTGACATCGGCGTCGCCACCACCGCGTCGGCGGGACCGACGGCACAGGACGGCGTCCCGGTCGGCACCGCGGTGTGGGCCGTCGCCGACGCGACGGGGGCCCGGGTGTGGTCGCGACGCCTGCCGGGGGACCGTGACGACGTCCGCGACCGCCTGTCCACCGCCGCCATCGACGCCGTCCGCCGCCACCTGCTGGCCGAGTTCGACCATCTCGACGGATGACCTCCGCCGCCACCTGCTGGCCGAGTTCGACCACACGGACGGATGACCGTCCGTCAGGTGCGTCCGTCGGGTGCGTCCGTCGGGTGCGTCCGTCAGGTCGACGGGGCCGGTCGGATCCACTCCAGTTCTTCGCCGTCCATCTCGGTTCCCGGCTCGAATCCGCACGAGCGCCACAGTCGTGCGGCGAGGCGGTTGTCGGGGTGGACCGTGCAGTGCACCTCCACGTCACCCAGTTGTTCGAGCAACGCCTCGGCGGCGGCACGTCCGATGCCCCTGCCCTGGTGGGCGGCGTCGATCACGAATCCCCCGATCCAGGCGATGTCGCCCTCCATGCCGTGCATCGCGTGGCCGACGACGGTGCCCTCGTTGACCAGCGCCACCGAGGTCCACGGGCTGTGTTCGGCCAGCACCATGTAGCGGGCTGCCTGCGGGTACACGAAGGCCTCCTGGTCGCCGCGCGGGGCAACGTCGGCGACGGCCCGCCAGTTCTGGTCGGTGACCGGCACGATCCGGACGTCGGGCGCATGGCGATCGTTGGTCGCACGCGGCACCGGGGCGGGCAGCGGTGACCCGTCGGCCCGAAGCTTCGCCAGCCTGGTCCACACGGCGTCGAACACCGCCATGGCCTGCTGGGCGTCGTAGAGGGCGCCGTGGGCGAGCGTGTCGTCGTGCACGACGCCCAGGGCGCGCGCCGTCCGGGCCAGTGACCGCGGCCCCTCCGGGGCTGCGGCGATCAGCGGCAGGGCGAGGGTCTCGACGTCGATGAGGTGGTGGTCCCAGGTGGGCGTCCATCCCAACTTGCGGCA
Source organism: Nitriliruptoraceae bacterium (assembly GCA_035267125.1). Taxonomy (GTDB): domain Bacteria; phylum Actinomycetota; class Nitriliruptoria; order Nitriliruptorales; family Nitriliruptoraceae; genus Salsipaludibacter. The sequence continues at coordinate 3,601 of DATFMD010000401.1, forward strand.
CATCCGGGCGAGGTGGGTCGCGTCGAAGTCCGGGACTGCGCCGACCAGGTAGGCACCGCTGGCGTCCTCGAGGAAGCGGCGGAGCCACACCGTGGCGGGTGTGGTCGGCTTGGGGGCGATCGCCTGGGCGTAGTTGGTCAGTTCGAGCGCAGCCGGTTCGGCGCCGTCAAGCGTGTGTTCGGGGAAGTACTGCCGCGTGAACTCGGTGCCGTCCTCGCACCGCAGGATCCAGGCCACCTCGGTCAACTCGTGCCTCGTGTGGTCGAGACCGGTCGCCTCGGTGTCGACGAACACGAACTTGGGCAAGGTGGCGCTCCTGCGTTTGGAGGTGCGCAGGCTAGCCCGCCGACGGATGTCGTTCGGTGCCTTCGGCCGGAAACATCGTCACGCGACCGGGTTCGTGGCGGTCGAACGCCCGTTCGACTATGCTGATGCTCGAACACCTGTTCGTGACCCAGATAGCGCCCCCCGATCCCACCCCTTGTCCACAGCGCGCCCATGCCTCCGCCGGCCTGTCGCACCCAGCCCATA
>DATFMD010000402.1:0-3791 GCA_035267125.1 Nitriliruptoraceae bacterium
CTCACCGATCTCCATGTAGGGGTAGGTGTCGGTGCGGGACTCGTCGTCGAGCATCAGCGCATCGCACTTGACGGCGGCACGCGCATTCGTGGCGCCCGGGGTGATCTTGACCAGGCCGCGGTAGGAGGTGCGACCGGCGCCCTTGGAGATGGACTTGGACAGGATGTTCGAGGTGGTGTTGGGCGCGTTGTGGACCATCTTGGCCCCCGCGTCCTGGTGCTGGCCGTCCTTGGCGTAGGCCACGGACAGGACCTCACCCGACGCACCCTCCTCCATCAGCCACACTGCCGGGTACTTCATCGTGACCTTGGACCCGATGTTGCCGTCGATCCACTCCATCGTCGCGTTCTTGTAGGCCATCGCCCGCTTGGTGACCAGGTTGTAGACGTTGGTCGACCAGTTCTGGATCGTGGTGTAGCGGACCTTGGCACCGTCCTTGACGATGATCTCGACGACCGCGCTGTGCAGCGAGTCCGACGAGTAGATCGGTGCGGTGCAGCCCTCGACGTAGTGGACCTTGGAGCCCGGCTCGGCGATGATCAGGGTGCGCTCGAACTGGCCCATGTTCTGCTTGTTGATGCGGAAGTAGGCCTGCAGCGGGATGTCGACCTCGACACCCTCGGGAATCCAGATGAACGACCCGCCCGACCACACCGCAGTGTTGAGTGCGGCGAACTTGTTGTCGTTGGGCGGGATGATGGTCGCGAAGTGCTTGCGGAACAGCTCTTCGTGCTCGCGCAGGGCGGTGTCGGTGTCCTGGAAGATGACGCCGCGCTCCTCGAGGTCCTCGCGGACCTTGTGGTAGAGCACGGTCGACTCGTACTGGGCGGCGACACCGGCGACCAGGCGCTTGCGCTCGGCCTCGGGGATGCCCAGCTTCTCGTAGGTCTCCATGATCTCGGGGGGCAGGTCCTCCCACGAGTTGGCCTGCTGTTCGGCAGCCTCGACGTAGTAGAAGATGTCGTCGAAGTTGATGCCCGACAGGTCCGAGCCCCAGTTGGGCATCGGACGACGCTCGTATGCCTCGAACGAACGCAGGCGCAGGTCACGCATCCACGCCGGCTCGTCCTTGCGCTCGGAGATGGCGGCAACCACCTCGCGGGTCAGGCCGCGGCCGGACGTGAAGGAGTAGCCCTCGTCGGTGTCGGCCCAGCCGAACTTGTACTCGCCGAGGTCGTCGGCGATCGCCTGCTGGCGATCGCGCGCAGTCTCCTCGGGTGCCGGCGCCGGGTCGAGACCCGGCGTACCGGGTGTCGAAGTCGTCTGGCTCATCGTGGTGCTCCAGTGTCGTGGGTCGGGCGACGCCCGTTTCGGTCGTCGGCCCGGTGGTCGTGGGTGTCGTGGTGGAAGTGGATGGGCTTGGTGGTGGGTGCAGGTCGGGTTCGTCCCAACGGGTCAGGTGGGCGAGGTGTTCCCCGTCGCCACGCCGGCGGCGGGACCGTCGACTGCCATGGGCAGGACGCGCCGATCACCAGTTGCGACGTCGGCGGTGGCCACGACGGCGCACTCACAGGTGCCGTCGCCGCTGGCACGGGAAGCGCCACGCTGCACGGTGACGTCTCCCCCGATGACGCGGGAGAACTCGTCGGCCTCGGCCTGGCACAGCGCTGGATGCTCGCGGGCAACGTCCATGACGGTGCAGTGGTGCTGGCGCAGCACGAAGCCATCTTCGGTCGGTTCCACCGTTGCCGTGGACCCGATCTCGGTCAGGGCCTCGGCCAGCTGGGCCAGGCGTGCGTCGGTCGTTTCTGCATCCACCGACGCCGACAGTCGCTTGACACGACGGCGGGCACGCCAGTCGAGATAGGCAGCCAGGCCTTCCTGGCCGGTCGTGTCCTCGATGAAGGCCAGCAGTTCGGCAGCCAGGGCTGCATAGCCCTGGGGCAGGAGTTGGTGGCCGTCAGCCGTCAACAGGTATCGCGTCGCCGGGCGTCCCGGTCCGTCGGGCGCATCGGTGCGTCCTGCCACCCAGCCCTCGTCCACCAACCGAGTGAGGTGGCGCCGGACGGCGACCTGGGAGATGCCCAACGTGTCACTGAGCTCGGCGACGGAGCGTTCCCCGTCGGCCATCGCGGACACGATCGTGGCCCGCGTGTCCCCCAACAGCCCGAGCAGTCCCGACGTGGCGTCGGGCCTGGTGGGCGTTGCGGCCTTCGTCATGGCGTTCCTGCTCCCGTGATCGTGTCCCGCGGTCGCGCTCTGCGGTATTTCTCAACTGCTCTGTTGAAATACTACCCGCATCGACCTGGCATCACCACCTGCGGCCGACCGTGACGGCCCGGCATCGTCACGCGTCTTCCTGCTGAGGCCTATCGTCGGATCCCAAACCCCACCGGAGCGATGCACCATGACCACGCCACTTTCCCTGTCACTGGGCCCGACGGCCCTTGGATCCGCCGCCGTGGTGGACCTTGCCAGCCGTGCCGAGGACCTCGGCATCACGTCGGCGTGGGCATCCGAGGTGGCTGGCCCCGACGCCTTCACGCTGCTGGGCGCGGTTGCTGCGACGACCGACCTGGACCTGGGTGTGGGTGTGGTGCCGGTCCAGACCCGCTCGACGTTCGCGCTGGCGATGTCGGCGTTGTCCCTGGCCGACCTGACCGGGGGACGCTTCAGCCTCGGGATCGGGGCATCGTCGGAAACCCTGGTCACCCGCTTCGCCGGGGTGCCCTACGAGCGCCCGCTGGCGCACGTGCGCGAAGCCGCCACGGCACTGCGCCCGGCGTTGGCGGGCGATCGCACCTCGTTGGACGGTGACTTCGTCTCGATCGGTGGGTATCGCTACCCCGCCCCCGCGCCGACGCCGGTGCCGTTGTTCATCGGATCGCTCAACAAGGTGTCCCTGCGCATGACCGGCGAGTTGGCAGACGGCCTGTGCCTCAACCAGTTCGCCCCCGACCACCTGCCCCGGATGCTGGCCGAGGTCCGGGCCGGCGCCGAGCAGGCTGGCCGGTCACTGCCCGAGGACTTCCCCGTCATGGCCCGCCTGTTCGTGGCCGTGACCGACGACGTGCCGGCGGCGCGCGACTTCGTCCGCTCGATCTTCGCGCCCTACGTGGCCAACGACGGCTACAACCGCTTCTACCGCTGGATGGGCTACGAGGCCGCCGCCGAAACGATCGGAGCGGCAGCCGCCCGGGGCGATCGCGCCGCGATGGCGGCAGCGATGACCGACGAGATCATTGACGACCTGTTCATCCTCGGCGATGCCGCCTTCGTCGCCGACCGCGTCGACCAGTACGTCGAAGCCGGCATCACGATCCCCGCCCTCGAGATCCTCGCGCCGTCGCCCGACGCGGTCCTGGCCAGCCTCGAGGCAGTGATCGCTGCCCGCGGCTGAGACGCACTGGCAACCTCACGTCCCAGGTTCCTGTGCCCTGCCGCCTCCGTCCAGGCCGCCACGACTTTCGCGTGCGGCCATGCCCGGCGGCGCAGAGGCCCCGCGTGCCATCTTTCGTCAATCTTGCGGCGCGCCTGCATGCTCGTCCCTGTCGAGATCGACAGCCCGCGGACCCGTGCCTGGATGCCCGGGCGCACGATCCCGCAGGTTTGGGGTCGCTGCACACGCGCTTCGTGTGCTGCGACAACTAGGGTCGGAAACGGGGAAGGCGCGACATGGCCGTGTTGGAGATCACCTTGGCGGGGGCCATCACGATGGCGCGTGGCGATCACGTGGTGGGCGACGACGGCTTCCCCGGACGACAGGTCCGGCTGGTCACCGCCATGCTGGTGCTCGATCGCACCGATCCCATCCCGGTCGATCGGCTGGCCGGCGAGTTGTGGCCGGCATC
>DATFMD010000403.1:0-23487 GCA_035267125.1 Nitriliruptoraceae bacterium
AGCCGAGGTCGGTGCGATCGTCGACGTCGCATTCCGACAACGCCGCAAGACCATGCGCAACAACCTGCGGCGGTCCTTCGGCGATGCCGGTGTCGCTGCGCTCGAGTCGGCCGAGATCGACCCGCAACGGCGTGCCGAGACCCTGGTTGCGGACGACTTCGTTCGTCTGGCGGATGTCCTGGCACCGGCCCGTTGATCCGCCGCCTTCACCCGGCCCGCTGGTCCGCCGCTGATCCGAGCCGATGATCCGAGCCGCTGATCCGCTTCGCTGATCCGGCTCGCTGATCCGGTTGGCTGATCCCTTGGCCGCGGGGTGCCGGACGGTGGTCGACGATGGGGTCGACGGCTGCGGCCTATCCTTCCCGACACGACGACCGACGGCAGGGGCGGCATCGATGGCAGGTGAGGGGCGTGGCCGCGACCGCGCCAGTGTCGTCGTGCCGGCCAAGGTCAACCTCTTCCTCGGGGTCGGCCACCTGCGGCCCGACGGCTACCACGAGGTCGTGACCATTCTGCAGAGCGTCAACGTGTGCGACACCGTTGGCGTGCAGGTCATCGGCCACCTCGGCCCCGGCGACTGTCCTGACCGGGTGGCGCTCGAGTTCCACCATGACGGTGGCCACGACGTGCCATCCGGTGGCACCAACCTGGTCGTGCGAGCGGCCGAACGACTGCTGGAAGAACTCGACATCGAGTTGGTCGGGCGAGGCGACGATGCCGACGAGGCCGAAGCGGACGTCGCCACGGTCCGACTGGACCTGCACAAGTCGATCCCGGTGGCAGCCGGCATGGCCGGGGGGTCCGCCGATGCAGCCGGCACCCTTGTCGCGCTCAACGCCGTGTTGTGCTCGGGGCTCGACCGTCATCGCCTGCGCGACATCGCCGCGGACCTGGGGTCGGACGTGCCGTTCTGCATCACCGGTGGGACGGCGCTGGCGACCGGGACCGGAACCGCCACCGCCGATGTCATGTCCAGGGGCGAGTTCCACTGGGTGATCGGCATGTCGGACACGCCGCTGGCGACTCCGGCGGTGTATGCGGCGTGGGATCGCCTGGACCACCACTTCCACGCCGACCACGGCGACGTGCTCGCGGCGGTCCGATCCGGCAACGCGACGTTGCTGGGCGAGAGCCTGCACAACGACCTGCAGGCGGCGGCCTTCCAGTTGCGGCCCGAGTTGGCCGACGCCGTCGACGCGTTCCTGGTCGAGGGGGCGCTGGGCGCCATCGTGTCAGGCTCCGGTCCGACCGTGGCCGCCCTGGCCGCCGACGCCGACCATGCCCGTGCGTTGCGCGAGGCCATGGCCGACCGCTTCGACCGCATCGAGGTGTCGACGTCACCGGCCGGCGGTCCCCAGTTGCGGATGGGCTGAGCCCGCCGACCGGGTGGCCGGGACGGCCGTGGGCCGGTCGTGATGCCCCCCACTACCCTCGGCACCCCGGTGGCGCCCTCGGGTGTCACCATTGGGAGGTGGTGTAACAGGCAACACGCCGTCCTTTGGAGTCGGTATTCAGGGTTCGATCCCCTGCCTCCCAGCCAACGAATTGTCGATGAGCTTGCCGATTCGAGGCTATCCGAGGCTATTCGTGGCTACCAGCCCCATGGCGTGGTGCCATTGCGGTACCGAGCGCTTCACAATGCACCCGCCAGGGCGCCGGGACCGCGTCCGCGGCCAACCGCCCGTCCGATGGGATCACGTGTGCGTAGGTGCGCAGAGTGGTCGCAATGATGGCTGCCGCTTCCGCGGAAGCGCCTCGGCGAGTGTCGGGATCGGTGGATCTCCGAGGACCCGGCTTGGACGCGACACCAGCAAACCATGACGGAACTTCTCCGGATCTTCGCTGGTGCCGCGGCGCACGCGCGCCGCGAATCCGAACCGGCCACGGCGATGTGGTCTAGGATCTCGCGATGACGTGATCCGATCCGAGAGGCAGGAAGTGCTGTTGCGTGTCGGACGGGGATTCGCAGGACGCCTCGGTCCGCAGTCTCGCGGCGCGGTGGTCCTGCCCAGGGGCGCCGACCCGGGGTCGCGGACGGCTGCCGTCGTCGCCGTGGTCGACTTCCTGCGGCCATGACGCGCTTCCGTTTCGGCGACCACGTCCTGGACACCGACCGGGTGGAATTGCGCGGCCCCGCCGGGCTGATCGACTGTGAGCCCCAGGTCTTCGCCGTCCTGGCACACCTGATCGAGGCAGACGGGGACCTGGTCACCAAGAACGAACTCCTCGATGCGGTCTGGGGTGGTCCGTTCGTGTCGGAATCGGCCATGACGACCCGCATCAAGCAGGCGCGGCGGGTGCTGGGCGACGACGGGAGGGCGCAGTGGGCCATCAAGACCGTCCATGGACGCGGCTACCGCTTCGCGGCCGACGTGGTCGTGGACGAGCACGCGCCACCCGGTCACTCCTCGTCCACGCCGGCCGCCACGACGCCCCGGTCGGACGCCCTGCAGCGCCCTGCTGCCCCGTTCCTGGGGCGTGGCGACGACTTGGCGACCGCCGTGGGTGCGTTGCTGGACGACCGGGTCCGCCTGCTGACGCTGTGGGGGCCGGGAGGTGTCGGCAAGACCCGGCTCGCAATCGAGGTGGCGCGCGCCACGGCGGCTGGCTTCGAGCAGCCCCACGTGGTGGTGGACGGCAGTCGGTTGGACCTGCCCGACGAAGTGCCGGACGCGATCGCGCGTGGCGCGGGGTTCCCCGAACTCGACACGTCGCCGGCATCATTGGCCGCGCGGTTCGGGGGCGCGGCCGTACTGGTCGTGGTGGACAACTTCGAACACCTGCTGCCCGCGGCCGACGCGGTAGCGGAGATGCTCGGCGCCAGCGAGCGCATCCAGTTCCTGGTGACGAGCCGGGCCGTGCTGGGCCTGCGCCACGAGCGCGTGCAGCGGGTCGCGCCGCTGCACGCGCAGGCAGCCGGCCCGGACGAGGTGTCGGCCACGGCGTTCCTGCGTGAACGGGCCCTGGACATGGGGGCACGCGACCTGACTGCGGACGACGAACCTGCGCTGGCCCGGATCGCCGCACGCCTTGACGGGTTGCCGTTGGCCCTGGAGTTGGCAGCGGCGCGGCTGCGCACCCTGCGTCCGGCCGCGCTCGAGGTGCAGGTGGCTCAGCACCTGGACGCGCTGGGTGGGCTGCGGGACCTGCCCGACCGCCACCAGACCCTGCGGGCAACCCTGGAATGGAGCATCGGGTTGCTGGACGAGCCCAGTCGCGACCTGCTGGTGAGCATGGGAGCGTTCGCTGGACCGGCCCGATGGGACGCCATCCGGGTCGTGCACGGTGGCGACGACCTCGCACGGCTCGCACTGCTGGTCGACCACGCACTGGTGCACCCCGTGTCGACCGCGGACGGTGAGGGTGCGTTCGCCCTGCTGGAGACCGTGCGCACGTGGGCGGAGGAGCAGTTGCAGGCAGAGGGCCGCTGGGACGACGTGCGCCGCCGCCATGCCGACCACATGGCGGCAGTCGGGAACCGCTTTGCCCGCGCCTTGCTGACCTCGGACCAGGCCATGGCGACCCTGCGACTGTCCGAGCAGGAGGCGGACCTGCATCGGGCCTTGCGGACCATGGAGTCCCTGGGTCTCCTGGCAGGCGTTCGGCGCATGTCCGTGGACCTGTGGCGCTGGTGGTGGGGCGTCGGAGCCGGCCGCACCGCGACGCGCTGGCTGGAGGTGGCCATGGAACTCGACGACGGGGACCCGGACGCCGTGCGGGCACTGACACTGCTCGCCACCGCGAGGGCCGCGACGACCGACATCGCCGGTGCCCGAGCGGCGTTGGCCCGTGCCGAGGCCCTGCCTGCCGGTGACGGGATGCCGGAGGTGCTGGCCGCCCGGGCAGCGGTGGCCGAGCAGGACCGCTTGATGGCCGGAGGGGGTGACGCCGTCACGGCCCGCACGGCCTCGATGGCGGCGGCACAGGCCTACCGCAACAGGGGCGATGCCGTCCTGGCTGCCGAGATGGAGGTGCGGGCTGCGTTCATTGCGGCTTCGGAAGGTGACATGGCCGAGTCTGAACGGGGCAATCGGGCTGCGCTTCCGGTGCTCGCCGCCCATGGGCCGCGCTGGGAGGAGGGCAGCGTGCGCAACAACCTCGCCCACCTGGCCCTGGCCCGCGGGGACACCGACCTCGCCCTGGTCGAGGCAACTGCCGCCCGCACGATCTACGACCAGCTTCCCTTCGCTCGGGGTCGGTGGGACCTCGAGGAGACGATGCTCGACATTCGGATCGCCCGCGGCGAATTCGCGCTGGCACGAGCCGCCGGCGAGGCGGCGATGGAGGCTGCTGCACGCGGTGGCGACATCGACTCGACCTGGACGGCACGGATCGGGCTCGCGGCCGCGACGGTGCTCGATGGCGAGGCCGAGGAAGCGGCCGCCCTGCTGTTGCGGCGACCGCTCGAGGAGGCAGCCATCGGCAATCGCTGGCAGCTCTTCGCCGTCTGTGCCCTGGTGCTGTCCCTGGCCCACGACGACGAGGGCGCCATGGCAGCAGCAGCATTGGCTGCCAAGTACGAACCGGACCTGACCGTGGGCGAGGTCGCCCACCTCCGTGCCCGCCTCGACGCCATCACCTCCGGGGGCGCCCCCGACGTGTCCGGCCTCACCGCCAGCCCGGCGATCGTCACTGCCCGGCTCGACGCCATCTCCAACGATCGCGCCTGACCCAACCACGGCCGTCGCCAAATCACCATCATGCGCCGTTCGTTGCCCCAACGCGTCCGCCGTCCGGCGGGCGCGTTGCGGCGTTGCGGGGTTCGGTGGAGCCGAAGCGGCGATCAGCAACGCCAGCCACCGAGCGTGGGCCCGGCGCACGTCCCAGGTTGCAGCCGATCGTGTGCTCCAGGCCCCGGCGCGGCGACGTCGATCGCCGGCACCGTCGCGATCTCCACATGTTCTCCACGTGGTCTCCAAGGAAGCGTGGCTGGACGACGGCACTGTTGGGTTCACCGAGCCGGACACACCGGCCAACCCCACAAGGAGCACCACGATGACCAGCACCACCGCCACCCAGCCCGTCGACAACGGCTTCAACATCGACGCCGTCCTGGGCGCCCGCGAGGCCATGACCGCCATGCCGGCCGCAGCCGCCTTCAAGTGGCGCGCGTCCAACGAGTGGGTCAACGGCACGCACAGCCGCACCACCTACAACACCTACTTCGGTGCCGGCGAGGAGCAGGCACACCGCCAGCCCTACACCATCGACGCCGACCACCCCGAGCTGTTCGCAGCCGAGGACAACGGCGCCACCCCGGCCGAGATCGCCCTGGGCGCGTTGGCCAGCTGCCTGACCGGCGGCATCGCCGCAGTCGCCACCAACCGCGGCATCAACGTCCGCTCCGTCACGGCACACGTCGAGGCCGACATGGACATCCAGGGGATCCTGGGCATCGACCCCGAGGTGCGCAACGGCTTCAGCTCCGTCCGCGTGACCTACGAGATCGACGGCGACGCCACCCACGAGGAACTCCAGTCCGTCGTGGCCCAGTCCCAGAAGCGGTCGGCCGTGTTCGACGTCTTCTCCAACCCCACTGCCGTCACGGTCGAACTGGCCTGATCGCAGCTCCACAACCAGCACGCAGGAAGGGGTGAGTCCCATGGACACGATGGTCGTCATCATCGGCGCCGGCCAGGCCGGCCTGGCCATGAGCCGCCAACTCGTCGACCGCGGCGTGGAGCACGTGCTCCTCGAGCGCGGCACCGTCGCCAACTCGTGGCGCACGGAGCGATGGGACTCACTCCGCCTGCTGACCCCCAACTGGCTCAGCCGGCTGCCGGGCCACACCTACACCGGCTCGGACCCGGAGGGCTTCATGGCCGCCACCGAGGTGGCCGACATGCTCGACCACTACCGGGCCAGCTTCGACGCGCCCATCCACACCGGTGTCACCGTCACCGACGTACGGCGCGCCGCAGCCGGGTTCACCGTGGACACCGACCAGGGCACCTGGCGCTGCCAGGCCGTCGTGGTCGCCACGGGGGCCGCCAGCACCCCGCACGTCCCGGGCATCGCGGCCCACGTGCCCGGTCGCATCCACCAGCTCACCCCCACCCACTACCGCAACCCCGACCAACTCGACGACGGCCCCGTGCTGGTGGTCGGTGCCTCGGCATCCGGCGCCCAGCTGGCAGACGAACTGCACCGCAGCGGTCGAGACGTGGTCCTGGCCGTGGGCGACCACGTCCGGCTGCCCCGTCAGTACCGCCAGATGGACATCCACTGGTGGATGGAGACCATCGGACTGCTGGACGACCGCATCGAGGACCAGTCCCGCCCCGCTCGGGCCCGTCGACTGCCCTCCCTGCAACTCGTCGGCAGCGACGACGGCCGGTCAGTCGACCTCAATGCGCTGTCCGACATCGGCATCGAACTGGTCGGTCGCCTGGCAGACGTCCACGGCTCCACGGCCCTGTTCGCTGATGGGTTGGCCACCACCTGCCGATCCGCAGACGGCCGGATGCGACGCCTGCTGGCCCGCATCGACGACTTCGCTGCCGCCAACGGCCTGGACGCCGAGGTCGGCGCGCCCGACGCCCCGGCGCCGATCCGCATCCCCCGGTCCCGCACCACCATCGACATGGCGCAGTTCGCCACCGTGCTGTGGGCCACCGGGTTCCGGCCCGACTACCCGTGGCTGGACGCGAGAGCGCTCGACGAGCGCGGGGCCATCCGCCACGACCGGGGCGTGGGCGCCATGCCCGGCCTCTACGTCCTGGGGCTGCCCTTCATGCGCCGTCGCAAGTCCAGCTTCCTGGACGGTGTCGGCCCCGACGCCGCCGAACTGTCCGCCCACCTCGTCACCCGGCTGCACCGCCGCCCGTCCGCCGCCGGCATCGCTGCCGGCAGCGCCACCACCCAGGAGCGCTCGTCATGACCAGCATCGACCTCGCCAAGGCTCTGCACCCGGCAGGCACAGCCGCACACCGCCTCCCATCCGTCGACGCAGTCGTCGTCGGCGCGCGTCCGGCCGGCGCCGGGACCGCCATGCTGCTGGCCCGTCGCGGCCACCGGGTCGTCGTCATGGACCGCATGAACCGCGGCGACGACACGCTGTCGACCCACGCCCTGATGCGCGCGGCCGTCGACCAGCTGGCCAGCTGGGGCCTGCTGCGCGCCGTCATCGCCGCCGGCACGCCGGAACTCCCGCGTGTCACCTTCGACTACGCGGGCACCCGGATCCCGGTCGAACTGGACTTCCCCCTGTTCGCACCCCGCCGAACCGTGCTCGACCGCATCATCGCGGACGCTGCCGTCCGGGCGGGCGCCCGCGTCCAGTACGGCGTCACCGTGCAGGGCCTGCTCACCGACCCGGACGGCACGGTTCGCGGTGTCCACGGCCGCACTGCCGACGGCGCCAAGTTCGTCCAGCCCGCGCGGATCGTGATCGGTGCCGACGGCGTGCGCTCACGCGTTGCGAAACAGGTCGCCGCCCCCGCGACCCACGTCGGCGACCACGCCACCGCCGGCATGTACACCTACTTCCGCGGCATCACGCCGGCCCCGCGCGGCCTGGAGTGGATCTATTCGACCGAGGCCAGTGCCGGCCTGATCCCGACCAACGACGGACTCATCGGCGTCTTCGTGAGTACGAACCGCGACCGATTCCTCCGTGACTTCCGGGGGGATCGCCAGGCCGCCTTCGACCGGCTGCTGCTCGAGGCGTCGCCGCAGGCGTCCCAGCGACTGCGCAGTGCCACCAGGGTCGCGACCATCCGCGGGTTCGCCTCCGAGCCGGGGTGGCTGCGGCGCCCGTACGGGCCCGGTTGGGCGTTGGTGGGCGATGCCGGCTCCCGGAAGGACCCGATCTCGGCGCACGGCATCGCCGGCGCGCTCAGGGACGCCGAACTCCTGGCCCGCGCCGTGGACGCCGGACTGCGCGGCGCATCGTCGATGGGGGAGGGGCTGGCCCGCTACGAGCGCACCCGCAACGAGCTCAGCCTCCCGCTCCTGCAGGCAGCCGACGCCGTGGCCGGCCACGACTGGAGCATCGACCAGCTGCAGACCCACCACTTCGCACTGAGCGGCGCGATGAAGGTGGAGGCCGCACACCTGCGAGCCCTCCACCAGGACGACCCCTTCCGCGCGACCGAGCGACTGGACCGGGTCACTGCAGCGGCGTGACCGCGCGGGGCGGATCGGGCTGGCCGAGTCGCGTCTCCGGCGCGACTCGGTCAGCGCGAGCCCAGACATCCCCACCCCGCAGATGCCGATCCCGCGCGCACCGCAGGGCTACCGTGCGTGGCCAGGCACCTCCTCGTGCGCCGTCCAGCCGCCAGTGAGCGCGACGATTCGGGGCAGGCAGGGATGCGGTTTCGCTTCGAGCACAGCGACCTCGACGTCGACCGGCAAGACTTGCGGGTCGACGACGACCTCGTCCACCTCGAACCCCAGGTGTTCGACGTCCTCGTGCACCTGGTCATGCACGCGACCGCGTGGTCGGCAAGATCGAGTTCCTCGACGAGGTGTGGGGTGATCGCTTCGTCTCCGAGTCTGCGCTGACCTCCCGGATCAAGGCGGCCCGCCGCGCGATCGGCGACGACGGCGTACAGCAACGGCTCATCCGCACGATCCGTGGCCATGGCTACCGATTCGTCGGTGAGGTGGTTGTCGTCGAGGCCGACGCGGACGACTCGTCGACGCCCCCGACCAGCGCGCCTGCGGACCCCGACCTTGCAGCGCCTGCCCCTCGGCGCCCGGCCCTGCCGGTCGCACGGACCCGGCTGGTCGGTCGCGACCAAGACCTCGAATACCTGCTCGAACTGATGACGCGCCACCGCGTCGTGACGATCTCCGGACCCGGCGGGGCGGGCAAGACCACCCTGGCATTGACGGCTGCACACCAAGTGATCGCGGGGCACGGCGGGGAGGTCGTGCTGGCCGAACTCGCGCCGGCGCACGACCTCCGAACCGTGGTGCGAACGGTCGCCGAGGCCGCCGCCATCGACGGTCCGGGCGCCACCGACCTGGGCGAACTCGCCGCCGCCTTGGGTGCCCGCGAGATGCTGCTCGTGGTCGACAACTGTGAACACGTGCTCGACGCCAGCGCCGAACTGGTCAACGCCGTGCTGGATGCCGGGAGCCAGGTCACGGTGCTGGCGACCAGCCGAGAACCGCTGATGGTGTCGGGTGAGGCGATCCATCCGCTGGGCTCCCTGGGCGCGCATGGCACGCCATCCGACGAGGTGTGGGACGGACGGCCGTGTCCGGTGGCCAGTTGCGCGCCCAGCCACCCCCGAGGTCACCGGCAGCAGCCTGGCAGCGTGGCAGCGTGGCAAGCCCGCTCATCCTGGCCCGACCGCGGGCAGCCTTGGACCGGACCCGCGTCGGGTCAGGTCCAGGCGGTGCCGGCGATCTGGGTGCGCATGGGCACGAACGCGGTGTCCATCGACACCGCCTCGCTCTCGACCCGGGCGAAGCCCGCGGCCCGGATGGCCGCGCCCGTGTCGCGGGTGGTGTGGCAGCCCTCGAAGAACCACTTCCAGGGGCGATGGACCAGGTCCTGGACCCGCCGGACGCGCGAGTCGGGTGGCGCGGCCACGTGCTCCACGAAGGCGAAGCGCCCGCCGGGACGCAGGACGCGTCGCACCTCGGCCAGGACGGCGTCGGGATCTGCCACGGTGCACAGGACCCACGACGTCATGACGGCATCGACGCTGTCGTCGGGCAGGTCGAGGGTCTCGCCCGCCGTGGCATGCACGACCAGTTCGACGTGTCGCAACCGGGCTTCGCGGTGCAGGCGCGCATGGAAGTGTCGGTTGGGCTCGATGGCGTGGACGACGTCGACTTCGTCGGACAGGTACTTGAGAATCGGGCCGTTGCCCGCGCCGATGTCCACGACCTCGCCGGACAGGGTGCCGAACGTGCGTCGACGCACGGCTCCCAGCTTCGTCGCGTTGCCGGGCTCCAGGATCGCCAGGGCGAGCGAGTTGAGCCGTCCCCTGACAGGGTGGTCGTGGTCGGCCGCGACGGTGCGCGGCAGGGTCGTGGTGGTGGTGGCCATGGGTGCTGCTCCGTGTCGGTGTCGGAGCAACTGTCCCCACGGACGCTGGGGACTGGCTGGCGTGGAATTGGTGTCGGTCTGGTGTCGTGGGACCTGCAACCAGGACGCGGGGTCACGATCAGCTGGCGGCGCCCTCGCCATCGACCACCCTGTACATGTCGAGCCCGGCCGGGAGGTCGGGGACAGGTGCGTGGCCGGCTGGCTCGAACGCCAGGCCCCAGTCGGCGAGGAGGTCGACGACGGTCCGGGTCATGACCGCCTGGCCGGGACCAGCGTGCTGCAGCGCGGCGTCCACGACCTCGGTGGCAGGCCCCGACACGATGCCGTCTCCGATGACGACCAGACCGGTGTGGACGACCGCGCAGGCATCGTCCTGGTCCGCCACGAAGGACCGGGCAACGTCGAGGGCACGACCGGGGCCATCGAAGGACGCCGCACGGTCCGCGCTCCCCACCTCCACGACCTGCCCCCGCTGGCCGGCCACCAGCCGGGCCCAGGTCTCGGACGTCGTGTCGGCCGAGCGGACGGCCACCAACGTCGCCAGGACACCTGGGCGCACCGTGGCGGTGTCGGTCGATGCGACGATCACCTCGGAGCGGGCCCGCGGGTGGGACACGAAGTCCGCGATCGCGTCCACGATGGGGTCGGTGTCGCCGAACCACGGCCAGTGGTCGTCGCCGTCGAACTCGACCAGTCTGGCATCGGGCAGGTGCTCGGCCAGGTACCGGCCCTGGCCGATCTCCACCAGCGGGTCGTCGCGCCGGTGCAGCACCAGGCACGGGGACTGCACGGCGGGCAGCACCGCACGAAGGTCCACGCCGGCGTTGGCGCGCAGCAAGGCGATCGCCATGCCCGGACTGGCAGCCTGGCGGCAGTAGTGCCGCCACCAGGCCTCGGCCACCGGGTCCCCGGCGGCGCTCGCAGCGAACCATCGCAGCTGTGGATGGCCGTCCTGCTGGATGGGACGAGCGAACCGCCGCAGCCCCTGCTCGCGAGTCCAGCCCCACGGGTGGTCGTCGCTGCGCATCTGGCGGGCATACGTCCCCCACAGGATCAGCCCGGCACAGCGGTCGGGGTGGGTTGCCGCGAACAGGAGCGACATCGCCCCACCCTCCGAGAACCCCAGGGCGACGGCGCGTTCCGACCCCACATCGTCGAGCACCGCGCGGACGTCGTCCATCCGGACTTCGAGCGGCGGCGGTGTGTCCATCGGGATGGGATCGGACAGCCCGGTCCCGCGCTTGTCGAACAGGATCAGGCGACACGTTGCTGCCAGGCGGCGCAGGAACGCGGCCAGGTGCGGCTCTTCCCAGTTGAGTTCGACGTTCGAGAAGAACCCCGGCACGAACACGAGGTCCACCGGCCCCTCGCCCAGGACCTGGTAGGCGATGTTGACCGCGCCGCTGCGGGCGTAGCGGACCGGCGGGGTCTGCTCGAGGCCCGTGCCGCCCGCGGCAGAATCCCGTCCCCCGGCCCCACCCGTGGCCGGCGTTCCCCCACGCAGGATCTCCAGGTGCATCGCCTGGGTCTCGGGGGAAGGATCCAGTCCGAGTTCCTCGGCCAGCAGCCGTCGCAGGTCGTCGTAGGCGCGGGCGGCCTCGGCCCGGTTTCCCTCCGCCAGTTCCACCTCCATGCCCAGGCGGTGCACGGGTTCTCGCAGCGGGTCGAGCTCGAGCGCGGCGATCACGCCCGCACGCGCCGCAGCGAGCTCGCCCCGGGCCAGCTCGGCACGAGCCGTCGCCTCCAGCGCATCACGGTGCAGCCGCACGAGTTCAGCACGAGCGTCGTCCAGCCACGGCGCCTGCTCGTCGGGGAGCAGGGGACGCTGCACGACCTCGAGCACGGTTGCCGCGGTGGCGATGACGAGATCGTGGTCACCGTCGCGAGCGTGCTCGCGCAGGGCTCGGGCGGCCGTTCGCGCCCGACGCACGTCAACCAACTCGGCCGCAGCGACCAGCTCCCAGGTCCCGCCGACGCCGCGGATGGTCGCCTCGACCCCGGTCAGGGCCAGGGCCGCTCGCAGCCGCGAGACCAGGGCTGACAGGTCGCGCTCCCACGCCGGTGCCGGGTCGCTCCCCCAGACCCGTTCCCCCAGCACGTCGCGCACCACCGGATGCTCGGCCAGCCCCAGCGAGGCAAGCACGATCCGGCCCTGTCGCCCCGCCAGCGCGGTCGCCGTGGCCGTCCCCTGGGGGCCGACGACATGTATGGGCCCGGTCAACTCGATGCCCATCCCCACCTCCGCAGTCGCCACGAACGGCGCACGGGTGCCGGTGACCGGCACCTGTCGACCTGGTGACCCGGGCGGCCACCCCTCGTGGTGTGCCCCGCAAACCGAGCCTAGTGACGCCGGGGCTCCGCTCGTGGGCGGACTGGAACCAATGGTGGTCCCGAGCCCCAGTCGTGGCACCGGGGCTCGGGACCGTACGGTCATCGGATGGCCATCGGGTCGTCGCGCATCGAGTGGTCAGCGCGTGGCCATCAGCCGTGGCTCCAGGTCCGCCAGCAGGTCCTCGAGCGTGAGGAGCCCGGGCTCCAGTTGGCTCGACACGTGCACGGTGGCACCGTCCGGCGTGAACCGGGGGGCAGGCAGCGCTCGTGCGAGCAGACGTCGCACCGCATCGTTGTCGGCCAGGAGGTCACCGTGCAGCTCCCGAACGCCAGCCCGACGGGCATGGTCGACCAGGTGGTCCAGCAACGTGGCGCCGACTCCACGTCCCTGTGCTCGGTCCACCACGGCGACCGCCAGTTCGGCGGTGCCATCGGATTCACGGACGTATCGGGCGATGCCGATCGGCACGCGGCGCCGGCCACGTCGGACCTCGGCGACCAGCGCGACGTGCCGCTGGCCGTCGACGTCGGCGAGTGCAGCCAGCAGGCGCGGACTGAGGCGCCGGACCGGGGCATGGAACCGTCGGAGTCGACTCGTCGGCGACAAGCCCGCGAACACGGTCTCGACCGTGTCGGTCTCGTGCGTGCGCAGCTGGCGGATGTGGACCCTGGACATGTTCGTCTCCCTCGAGCGGTGGAGACGATCCTCCTGGGACGGTCTGGGGTGATGTTGGGTTCGGTCTGGCGTCCGGCTGGGACGCCGGGCGACGACGCCCGACGCGTTGGATCCATCCGCGGCGGCGGCGCGGCACGCCATCCGAGGCTGGCCGTCCGTGCGAAGGGGTGACCCCGTGTGCAGTCGCCCCCGACCGGGACACGTGCAGCGCTACGGCACCGGTCCTGGGGGTCCGCGCATCTCCGACAGACCCTCGTGACCGGCCCGGCCACCGAGGGAGCCCCCCGCGTGGTCCGCGACCGGATGGCGCGTGCGACCTTTGCGTAGGCTGGCCAGACCGGCTCAGGACCTGGCGCGGACCTGCGGGTGCACCTGCCCCGACGCGTCGGGCTCCACCACGAACGGGAGGGTGTCGAGTGCACGAACGGCCAGCTTCGCCGAACGGGCACGGGTCATGATGCAGCACCCACCCGAGCATCGCAGCTTCGACCTGGTCGCGATCCCCCTGCGGCGTCCGGACGTTGCCACCTTCCTGCGCGACTGGAAGGTGCCGGCCAGGGGTGCCCGCGTCGCCGTGGTCGAGCAACGACCGACACCGGTGGCGCGCGACCGCTGGCTCGCGGATCTCTCCCAGCCCGGTGGTGACTCCGGGACAGTGGTCGCGCGCCTCCTCGCCACGGACGACCCGATGACCCACGTCGGCGTCACGTCCACTGATCGACTGGTCCCGCGCCACTTCCTGGACGATGATCCAGGCTGGCTGGAACGCAACCTGGGCGGCTGGTCGCCACTGTGGTTCGGTCCGATGGCGGTCATGGACGACGCCGTCGACGGGGTCGATCCCCTGCTTGCCGTCAGCGAACCCATCGTGGCCTATGGCCCCAGCGTGCCGGGGGTGGGCGTCGACCCTGAGGTGGTGGCGACGCGCCTGGAAACGGAATTGCCGGGCGGCGCTGCCCGGGTGACGGCCGCAGCGGCGGCAATGCGTCGCCTGCGGCAGGAGTCGGTCGACCCGGTGGCGGACCTCGTCGGCGCCGTTCGTGGCACGGGTGACCTGGCCCACGATCTGGACCCGCTGCTGGCCTACGACGAACTGATCGAACAGCTCATGCGCCTGGAGGTGCAACGACGTACGGCCGTCGGCGAGGATCGTCCTGACGCCGCCGGGGCGATGGCTGCGCACCAGGAACGGATCGCGGAGGAATGGGGGATCCGACTGTTGCTCAAAGGCGAGTACGTCATGGGTCGACACCGGCGCAGCACGGTGCTGCTGGCCGAAGGACTGGGCGTGGTCGTCAAGCAGCCCGCGCCGGAACCCGAACACCAGATCGACCTCGGGATCCGGAGCCACGACGGTCTGGAGGAGAACTGGCCACGGCCGATCGGCAACGGGGCCATGGTGACGCCCCGTGGCGCGATCGGCAAGGTCGTGGAATCGGGGGCGGTGGCGCGGCTCGACCGGGCGTTCGGCCGCGAGGTGCAGTTCTCGACCAGCCTGGGGCTGAGCGTGGAGCCGTTCGAATCCGGTCCCACCCTGGCCGGCCTGGCCGTGGCCCGCCCGCAGGAGTTCACCTCCGACCGCTACGACGAGATCCTGGTCCACCAACTGGCCTGCGAGGAACTGGGCGTCGACAACCCGGACTGGCACGCCGCCAACTTCATGGTGACCGACGCCGGCCTGGTCCACGTCGACTGGGGTGCTGCCCAACCGATCCCACCCGACCAGGACACGCCCGCAGCGCGCCGGGCCCGACTGGACCAGGTGCGGGAGTTGGCCTGGTCGTTCCAGGACGAGGACCTTGCACGGACGACGGTCGCCCTCCACACCCGCGCCACCGAGGACCCCGCCCACGTCGAGCGGCTTCGCGACCGCGCTCGCGCCATCGTCGGGACCGCGTGAGGGCTGGCCGCCGACGGGGGGCGGCCGACTTCCCGAGGACGGTCACCGACAGCCGACCTTCCGTGGGCGACGACGACTCAGTGGCCGCCCTGACGGTCGACACCCGGACAGCCGCCACCCCTACAACCGTGCCACCTCAGGACCTGGGCTCGAGCACGATGGCCTCGTGGGCGGCCAACGGGATCTCGTCGCTGACCGTGCCGGTGCGTGCGGCATCCGTGGACCGCAGGACTTCATGGGTGCCGGAGAGCTCGACCACGGTCGGGTGGTCCACGAACGAGGCCACGACCACGGTGCGCTCGTCGTTGGTGGATCGCTCCCAGGCAGCGACGTCGTCCGTGACGAGCAGGGTCCGCACCGTTCCCGACCGCAGCGACGGCCGCTGCCGGCGCAGGGCCAACAGGTCGCGGACCAGGTGCAGTTCCGAGGTCGGATCATCCCGTTGGGCGGCGACGTTGCGGGTGGCCGCATCGCCGCCCAGCGGGAGCCACGGCACGACCTCGGGCGGACAGAATCCGGCGTTGGGAGACGCGTCCCACGGCATCGGGGTGCGCTCGGGATCGCGACCCTCGCCCGGGACGTACTGGCCCCAGGGGTCCTGGACCAGGTCCGGCGGGACCTCGGTGTCGGCCAGCGCCAATTCGTCGCCGTAGTACAGCACGGGGGTCCCGCGCGCCGTCAGCAGGACCACCAGCGCCTGGCGCGCAGCCTTGCGACCGATGCGGGTGGGGAAGCGCGACTTGTCGTGGTTCGACAGGATCCAGGACGGCCACGCATCAGCCGGCGTCGCTCGTTCGACCTCCTCGACCAGGCCGGCGACACCGGGTGGCGTCCAAGGCAGGTCGACGATCGAGTGGAAGTTGAACGGCAGGTGCAGTTCGTCGTCGTTGCCGAAGTAGGCGGCCCATTCCGCTGGGTCGAGGTTGACCTCGCCCGCCAGCAGCCGAGTGGGATCCGCAAACTCCTCCACGGTCCGCCGCAGCAAGCGGTGAACCTCGTGCACGTCCGGCCAGTTCCGCGAGTAGTGCTCGACGACAAGGTGGTCCTCGGCCATCCCCTCGCGGTAGGCCGGGTTCGGCGGATTGTCCCGCAACCGCTCGTCCTTGACGATGCGATGGGCGACGTCGACGCGAAAGCCGTCGACACCTCGACGCATCCAGAATCGCAGGACGTCGGTCATCGCAGCACGCACGGCGTCGTTGCGCCAGTTGAGGTCGGGTTGCGCCGGCAGGAACGAGTGCAGGTACCACTGGCCGGTGGCCTCGTCCCAGGTCCAGGCGGGTCCGCCGCCGAAGCGACTGCGCCAGTTGTTGGGCGGGCCGCCGTCGGGGGCGGCATCACGCCAGACGAACCAGTTGCGGTGCGGATCCTGGCGGGAGGACCGCGACGCGAGGAACCACGGATGCTGGTCGGAGGTGTGGTTGGGCACGTAGTCCATGACGACCTTGAGCCCGCGGGCATGGCATTCCGCCACCAGGGTGTCGTGGTCGTCGAGCGTTCCGAAGACGGGGTCGACGGCGGTGTGGTCGACGATGTCGTAGCCGAAGTCGGCCATCGGGGACGGGTGGATCGGCGAGAGCCACAGCGCGTCCACCCCCAGCCACGTCAGGTGGTCGAGGTGGTGGGTGATCCCCGCCAGGTCACCGATGCCATCACCCGAGGCATCCGCCCAGCTGCGCGGATATATCTGGTAGAGCACCGCGTCCCGCCACCAGCGGTCATCCGCACCGGAAGTGGCTCCCATCGCCTGTCCCTGTCGCCGCTGTCGCCGGGTGGTCGCACCGGCAACGACCCTGCGCGTCGCGGTCAACCTCCGGGGATCGTAGGCGGCAAGGTCTGGCGCTTCCGGACTGGGGCAGTCCACGCGCCCGCGGCCGGGCGCGTCAGCACGATCGCGGCCGGGATCGGCACCCTCGTCCATGTCCTTGGTGGGCGACGCAGGTGCAGGAACGGACCCGATCTCGGCACACGGCATCGCGGGTGTGCTCCGGGACGCCGACTGTTGGCCCGGGCCGTGGACATCGGGCTGTGTCGGACATCGTCGATGGAGGTTGCCCTGGCGAGCCGGCCACCGCGGTGCCAGCCTGGTCTGTGTCCGGCGGCAACCCAGTGATGCCCACGAAGTCATCGACCTTCATCGGCGAGGTGGCGACCGCGACCCTCGCCGGTTCAAGCGGGGCCCACCTGGAGCACCCGCATCATCTCGTGGTCCTCGTGGGAGAGGATGTGACAGTGCCACACGTACCGGCCGGACTTGTCGAAGTGCGCCTTGATCCTGGTCATCTGCTCAGGCAGTGCCGTGACCATGTCCTTCGGCGCCGTTTCGAAGTACGCGGGTCGTGGAGACGCCGCCGAGCAGCGGCTGCAGACGACCGTGTTCGTCGGTGCCCTCGAACAGCGCCACGCGACGTGTCATGTCCTCGGCGCCGACACCGCCGTAGCCCGGCACGTTGTCCGGGTTGAAGTTGTCGGCGACTCCCGAGAGCGGCACGACCACGTCGAAGGCCATGACCCGGTCCGTCTCGCTGAAGACTTGTGGCCCGGGGATGTCTCCTCCGAACGGCTCGTCACCACCGATGTTCTTCATGATCACTCGCTTGCCTGCGAGTGCTGGGTCGGAGGAGTTGAAGACGACGTCGTAGCGGCCGCCCGGCTCGAAGACCAAGGTGTCGGTCTGCTTGGCAGTGCCCAGGCCCTGGTCACTGCCGATGACCCAGAACGGGATCGGCCCGCCGGCAGTCGTGAAGTCGGTGGCGCCGGCGTCCACGGCCACGAACTGCAGCACACGTGTTCGTGAACCCCCCGGGAACGGCGTCCCACTGGGGGCCCTTCACTTCACCGTCGGGGCTGGAGAAGTACTCGGGATTGCCGTCGAACTGGAAGTCCGCGTTGCCACCAACAGGCCCGCGGTGGCAGTTGCGCCGAGCCGCAGGACGTCGCGGCGCGTCCTCGGCACGTGCTCACGCTCCGCCGGCCGTCGCCAGAACCATGACCGCGAGGTCTCCTCCTTGGACACCGTGGAGGGCATGGCCGCGCGGCCATGCCCTCCACGAGATGAATCTCCTCGGCCTCAGCCGGCGTCCGGGTTCAGGATGAACAGGCCACGGTCGATGGATGACGCGGCCACCACGTTCGGCTGGCGGAAGTACGGGTAGTTGCTCCAGTTGCCACCGTCGAAGTTCGCGGCCTCGCTCTCCGGGTACATGTCGAAGTACCCGACTTCCTGCGGATTGGCGGGGTCGGAGACGTCCACGACGCGCAGTCCCGACGTGTAGTTGGACTGGTACATCAGGTCGTCCTCGATGTACATGTTGTGGTCCACCGACGTCGTGCCGGGGAAGTAGTCATCCATCCGGACGGGGTTGTCCAGGTCGGAGACGTCCCAGGAACGCGTCACCGTCGGGATGCCGGAAACGAACTCGTCGAGCTCGTCGCCGGAGAAGAAGGTCGACTTGTCATCGGTGAGCCAGCCCTGGTGGGAGTAGCCGAAGGGCCCGCCGTCGTACACGTCGTCGAAGAGGCGGACGGGATTCGCCTTGTCAGTGACGTCGGTCACCGAAAAGCTGTCGCGCGGATCCGAGGTGCCCGCGGGTGTCTCGGGAGCCGCGTTGAAGCACAGCTCGTGGCCCTGGTAGTCGGCGTCGGGGCCGTCGTACACCACGCACTGGGTGTCGTGGATGTAGTTGTCGTCGTCGTAGCAGCCTGCGAAGGTCGGGTTGGTCGGATTCTGGATGTCGACCATGTGGAGACCGGTACCGCAGCCGTTGATGGATTGGCTTGGGTCCGCGCCCATCACGTACAGGTAGCCGGTGTCTTCGTTGATGGCGACGTTGTGGCTGGCGCCAACACCGGTGTAGATCGTCTCCTCGTCGTAGGTGGTGTAGGTGCCATCCCAGTCGCGGAGACGGGTCAGGTCGAACACCTGGATGCCGTGGTTCTCGTGTTCGGAGCCGACGAACATGTGGTTCGCATAGACCTTCAGGTCGCGCCAGAAGAAGCCACCGTCCGTGGACGACGTGGGCAGGATGCCGTTGACGACCGGCCGCAGCTTGTCAGAGATGTCCACGATGACGACGCCGTCTCCGGTCCCCACGAGCGCGTAGTCCTTGCGAGTCTGCGCGTCCGTCCAACCCCACATGTCGTTCACGAAGGTGATGGCGCCGTCGGGGCCGCCCAGTTCGTCCATGGACACATGGGACCAGATCGCGACGTTGTCACAGGCGAACTCGCCAGCGGCCATGCCGTCGTCGCAGTTGGCCTTGGTCTGGGGCTTGTTGGACTTCCCGCGGGGCATCCTTGCACCCTCTGCCCGCTCGGCCTCGCTGGGGGCGCCCGCCACCTGGTCACCAACCCAGTCCCGTCGCGCCACGGGTTCGACGTCGGCGAACTGGTCGGGACACGCCGTCGCCGAGGTGTCCACGATCGGTCGGAAGACGTTCACTGCGTCGAGGGCTCGGGCGACGGTGGCCGCCATGCCGGTGAGTGGCCCACACAGCGCGTGGGCTCGTGCAGTGGTCGGGACGGCGGCCAGTGTGGCGGCGACCATGGCGAGCACGATCACCAACCTGGTCGCTCGGGCGTGCGGTCGGCGTGCGGTCGTGGTTGGCATGGGGTCACCTTGTCCTCGGTCAGATCACGGGTTCCCGGAGCGCGTCGCAAGGTGGTGCGGGTCACCGCAGCGCGGTTTCTTGACGACCCCACGCGACTTCGAAACAGCCCAATGGTCCCGTCGATCACACTAGACCCATTGCGTCGCCGATCGGCCGGGCCGGGCTCGTTGTGCGCGCTGCGCACGGTCGATCTCTGTCGAGGCCGACGTCTTCGTGAGTACCATGTCCTTCGGCGCGGTTTCGAAGTACGCGGGTCGTGCAGACGCCGCCTCGGGCTGACAGATGAGACTGATGGTGGAGATCTCCGCGGCTTCGCCGGTCGCACCGTCCGCGCCGCTCAGGTCGCCTTCGTTCACCGTGCGGTCCGTCTCGCTGAAGACGTGCGGCCCGGGGATGTCTCCTCCGAACGGCTCGTCACCACCGATGTTCTTCATGATCACTCGCTTGCCTGCGAGTGGCGGGGTCGGAGAAGTTGAAGACGACGTCGTAGCGGCCACCCGGCTCGAACACCGAGGTGTCGGTCTGCGCGGCAGTGCCCAGGCCCTGGTCACTGCCGATGACCCAGAACGGGATCGGCCCGCCGACAGTCGTGAAGTCGGTCGCGCCGGTGTCCACGGCCCGGCGCACGACTGCGCGAAGAGAAACAACGGCGAAACATGGTCGACGCTCGTGGGCAACGGCTGTCCAGCAGACTCGTGCGTTGGACGCCAGCACAGAGTTCGGACACCGCATGGTGCAACAACCACGACGGGACGCGGTGACGCGACGCATCGAGCAGGTCCACGAGCGCTATGCCGACGTCATGGACGGCGCGCTCGCCGACTACATCCCGGAGTTGACCCGCGCCGACCCACGCCACTTCGGCATCGCCCTGGTGACCGCCGACGGCCACCCGTACGTCGCGGGTGACGTCGACGTGCCCTTCACGATCCAGTCGGTGTCGAAGGCCTTCACCTACGGCATGGCATTGGACCACTGCGGGCCGGCCACCGTCGAGAAGCACGTCGGGGTCGAGCCGTCCGGAGAGGCGTTCAACTCGATCAGCCTCGAGCCCGACACCGGGCGTCCGCGCAACCCGATGATCAACGCCGGGGCGATCGCGGTGACCGGACTGGTCCCCGACACGCCGGACCAGCCCCGCTTCCCGCACATCCTCGACACGTTCTCGCGCTACGCCGGGCGTCGCCTGGACTATGACCGCGAGGTCTACTCCTCCGAGAGCAGCACCGGGTTTCGCAACCGTGCCATCGCCAACCTGCTGCGGGCCAGCGAGATCGTCGGTGACCCCGTGACCGACATCGTCGAGGACTACTTCAGGCAGTGTGCGATCCTGGTCGACTGTCGCGACCTCGCGACGATGGCGGCGACGCTGGCCAACGGTGGCACGAACCCGGTCACCGGCGAACGGGTGCTCGGCACCGCCAACGTGGAGAAGGTGCTGTCGGTCATGAGCACCTGCGGCATGTACGACTACTCGGGCACGTGGACCTATGAGGTGGGCCTGCCGGCCAAGAGCGGGGTCGGCGGCGGGGTGATCGGAGTCATGCCGGGTCAGTTCGGGGTCGCGCTGTTCTCGCCGCTGCTCGACTTCAACGGCAACAGCGTGCGAGGCGTGGCCGCCTGTCGCGACCTGTCGAGGGTCTTCGACCTGCACCTGCTGCGCGCGCCATCCATGTCGGCCCACGCAATTCGTCGGACCTACCTGCTTTCCGAGGTCGAATCCAGTCGGGGTCGGCCACCGATCGACGAAGAGCACCTGGCGGCCCACGGCGACGAGGTCGTGGTCATCGAGTTGCAGGGCGACCTGTTCGCGACGTCGCTGGAACGCCTGGTCCGAGAGGTCGACGGTCGCATCGGCGAGGCGCACACGTTCGTCCTGGACCTGCGACGGACCGGCACGTGGGACCTGTCGACGACCGGACTGCTGCGTGGGGTCGCAGACGACGTGCGCACCGCCGGCGGCCGACTGGTCGTGTCGGACCCGGCAGGTGTGGTCAGGCCGGGGACGTTCGACGGACTGGACGTGCACGTGGCGGAGACGCTGGATGAAGCGCTGCTGACATGCGAGGAGGCCATCCTTGCGACCTCGGGGCGTCCCCAACCTGCCGAGCGGTCCTTCGCCCCCGAGGACTTCGGCCTGGTCAGAGCCCTGGCGCCGGCCCAACAGGCGCGTCTGCGGGACGCGCTCGTCTCGGCGTCGTGGGCAGCCGGTGACAGCATCGTCGTGCAGGACGAGGACGCCGACGCCGTCTACCTGTTGGCGGAGGGGTTGGCTCGTGTGGCCTTCGTCGACGTCACCACCGGTGACGAGGCCCGCATCGCCGACCTGTATCCCGGTGTCGTGTTCGGTGAGTTGGCGGTCATCGGCAACGAACCTCGCACCGCGACGGTGCGCGCGTTGACCGACGTCCGCTGCCACGTCCTGCACCGAGCAGCGCTCGATGACCTGCGCGAGCTCGATCCGTCGGTCTACACCCAGTTGGTCGAACACCTGTTGCTGAGTTCGTCGGAACGACTGCGGCGAGCCAATCGTGAGGCTGCCACGCTGCGGACATCCTGAATCACGCCAACGGCACTGGCATCGCGGGGCCTCAGGCATGGGCGAGCGTCACAGCTCAGTCGGGAGGTCCAGTCTGACGTGGGATCAGGGACAGGCGGGGATCGGGTCGGAGTCGGGGTCGATGTACTGGTGCCACTCGTCGACGGTCAGTTCTCGTCGCACGATGCCGCAGGCGATCTCGACCCACTCCTGGGGATCGGCGCTGTACCTGCTGACCCCGTTCTCATTGGTTGCGAAGAACGCGCTGCTGTCGTCGGACCAGGATGCCTCGCCGTTGGGGAAGCCCTCGAGGACAGCGACGCCGAGCTGCGAATCACTTGGTGGTCCGAGTGTGCGCACGGACCGAAAACGGGCGCAAGCCGAGTTTCTCGGTGCCGCCATTCTGATCGAGTTCATGGTCGGCCTTCGCGCCGGATCCCATGCTGGTACTGCGCCCGGCCGGCGACCGGGGCCGTGACTTCCGGTGATCGGCCGACGACCGGCCGGCCATGCCGCTTCCGAGTCGACGAGGGAGTGCTGGCTACCGTCGGGGCCACCACGTCCCACGAGGAGTCGACATGTCGCCCCCATCCGCGCCACCATCCCCGTCGCGCGACCGAGTCGCCGCCATCGTCATGGCTGCCGGCAAGGGAACACGCCTGCGGTCCTCGACGGCCAAGGTGCTGCACCAGGCGGCTGGTCGCAGCCTGTTGCACCACGTCATGGCGGCGCTGGAACCCCTGGGCCTGGGGCAGGTCGTTGTCGTCGTCGGACACCAGGCCGACGAGGTGGCCGCCCATGCCGCCGACGGACCGATCCCCGACGTCGCCACGGTGGTGCAGGAGCCACAACACGGCACCGGCCACGCCGTCGAGGTGGGACTGACGCAGGTGCGTGACGGCATCGACAAGGTCGTGGTGATCAACGGCGACGCGCCACTGCTGACCGACGAGATGCTGGCGGGCCTGGTCGACACGCCGGTGGGCGCCGCCGCCATCCTGACGGTGGACCTCGACGACCCGACCGGGTACGGGCGCGTCGTGCGCGGTGACGGCGACCGGGTCGTGGCGATCGTCGAGCATCGCGATGCCACCCCCGAGCAGTTGGCGCTGCGCGAGGTCAACGCGGGGATGTACGCCTTCGACCTCGACGGCCTGGAGGATCGCCTTGCCTCCATCACCGGCGACAACGCCCAGTCCGAGCGCTACGTGACCACGGTGGTCGAGCGTTTGGTCGCGGAGGGCAGCGAGGTGCGCGCCATCCGCGTTGCACTCGAGGAGGTCGGCGTCAACGACCAACTCCAACTGGCCGATGCCGGCACCATCCTGCGACGTCGTCACCTGCGGCGCCTGATGCAGTCGGGTGTGGCCGTGCTCGACCCTGCGGCCACCTGGATCGACGTCACCGTCGACGTCGAACCCGATG
>DATFMD010000404.1:0-9674 GCA_035267125.1 Nitriliruptoraceae bacterium
CGGCGACCGTGTCCTGACGTATCGCGAACTTGCGCCGCGCCTGGTCGAACACCTGTCCAACCTCAACTTCACCCACGTCGAGTTCCTCCCGATCATGGAGTTCCCGTTCGAGGGATCGTGGGGCTACCAGACCACTGGGTACTTCGCGCCGTCATCGCGCTACGGCACCCCGCAGGACTTCATGTTCCTGGTCGACTCGTTGCACCAGGCCGGCATCGGGGTGATCCTGGACTGGGTGCCGTCCCACTTCCCGACCGACGACTTCGCGCTGCAGGAGTACGACGGCACGCACTTGTACGAGCACGCCGACGATCGCAAGGGCTTCCACCCCGACTGGAAGTCCTCGATCTTCAACTACGGCCGTCACGAAGTGCGCTCGTTCCTGCTGTCGTCGGCGATCTCGTGGCTGGACCGCTACCACGTCGACGGGTTGCGGGTCGATGCCGTCGCCTCGATGCTCTACCTCGACTACTCGCGCGAGGACGGCGAATGGATCCCCAACGAGTTCGGCGGCAACGAGAACATCGAGGCCGTGTCGTTCCTGCGCCAACTCAACACCGCGGTGTTCGGCGAGTTCCCCGGTGCGCAGACCTTCGCCGAGGAGTCCACGGCCTGGCCGGGCGTCTCACGGCCCACCTACCTGGGCGGTCTCGGGTTCGGCTTCAAGTGGGACATGGGGTGGATGCACGACACGCTCGACTACTTCGAGCATGATCCGATCCACCGACGGTTCCACCACGATCGCCTGACCTTCCGTGCGATCTATGCATGGTCGGAGAACTACACCCTGCCGCTGAGCCACGACGAGGTGGTCCACGGCAAGGGATCGTTGCTGGACAAGATGCCCGGTGACGAGTGGCAGCAGTTCGCAAACCTGCGGTGCCTGTTGGCGTGGCAGTTCGCCACGCCGGGCAAGAAGTTGTTGTTCCAGGGCCAGGAATGGGGCCAGCGGCGTGAGTGGCAGCACGACCACAGTCTCGACTGGCACGAGTTGGAGTCACCCGCGCACCAGGGCGTGCTCGGCCTGACCCGAGACGCCGCGTGGGCCTATCGCGACAATCCGGCGATGCACATCGGCGACGTCGACCCGTCAGGGTTCCAGTGGGTGGATGCGTCCGATTCCGACCAGTCCGTCGTGTCGCTGCTGCGCAAGGCCGACGGTCACCCGCCCGTGTTGATCGTCGCGAACTTCACCCCGGTGCCGCGCTCGCCGTACCGGGTGGGCGTGCCGATCGCGGGGACCTGGCGCGAGGTCCTGAACTCGGACGCCGCCGAGTACGGCGGATCGGGCATGGGCAACCACGGTGCCGTCGAGACCGAGGCCGTCAGCACGCACGGCCACGACCAGTCACTCGAACTGACGTTGCCGCCGTTGGCCGTCACCTGGTTCCTGGCCCCGGATGCCGGCTGAGCCATGGCATCAAGGACCGGTGTCGATCAGGCTGCCGTCACCGCGACGCGCGAGGTCGTGCGCCAGTCGGGCTCCGTGACGTCCGGGTGGTTTCGATGCCAGCCCGGCCAGCCGGGGTTCGACGGCGGAGTGGTCGATCGCCCCATCATGGTGTTCCCGCGCACGGCGGTGGGCATCCGGCATCCCCACAGGCCGGAGGTCATCGCCGACCCGACCGTGGCCATGTTCTACAACCCCGGTGATTGCTACCGACGCCGCTCCATCGATCCGGCCGGTGATCGCTGCGAGTGGTTGTCACTGCCGGACACATGGTGGAAGGAGGTGTGCACGGCCGTCGATCCGGCGGGCCGGGCCACGGATCCCCGTCTCGACGGGGCCGTGTTCCGCCATGACCACGGACCGGCACCGACCATCGCCTATCTACGTCAGCGGCGCGTGACGACTGCCATCAGGCGTGGGGAATTGTCGGCCCTGGCCGTGGAGGAGGCCGCGCTGCGGGTGCTGTGTGACGTCCTCGCAGCTGCCGCCGCGCACGAGGCGCCCGCTGGCGGATCCTGCCGCCCCACGACCAGGGAGTCGCATCGACGCCTCGTCGCCGACACACTGGAACTTTTGGCAACCACCTACACCACGGACGCGGGGCTGGAAGAAATCGCGACCGTGGTCGGTGCCTCCCCGTACCACCTCTGCCGCGTGTTCCGAAGCCACACCGGTCACACCATCCATCGACACCGAACACAGTTGCGTCTGCGCGCGGGCCTGGACCTGCTGGGTCGAGGTGAGGTCACCGACCTGGCGGCGCTGGCACTGGACCTGGGATTCGCCAACCACAGCCATTTCTCCGCGACCTTCCGTGGCGCCTTCGGGGTCACGCCCTCACAGATGCGCACGAATTTGACAGCCTGAGCCGGCTGCCCACCCCAACCTGACTGCCATGATCCCTCGCCGTCAGGAAGAGCCCAGATGAGACTGCCCCTGCGAACGACCGTCGTCACTGCCGTCCTCGCCCTGGCCACCGCCGGGGCGGCCACTGCCTCACCCGGCTTCCTCGAGGACGACGTGGTGGTGATCGACACGCTGACGGATGGCGACCCGGGTGGGTGGTTCGGGTGGGTGGCTGCCAACATCGGTGACGTGGACGCCGACGGGGTCGACGACCTCGCGGTGCCGTCGCCAGGTCCTGGCAACGGCAACTGGGCTGGCGCCGTGCGCGTCTTCTCGGGTGCGACCCGGGCGATGCTGGCCGAGCACGTGGGATCGCCCCTGTCGGGACTGGGCTACTCCACATCGGGTGCCGGAGACGTCGACGGCGACGGCCTGCCCGACTACGTCGCGGGGGCACCGGGTGTCACGTCCACCCAGCCCGGGCGTGTCGTCGTCTGGTCGGGGGCCGACCACTCGGTGCTGCTGGACCTGTCCGGGCCTGCCGGTGAATTCTGGGGCGCCTCCGTGGCCGCGGCGGGAGACCTGGACGACGATGGTCATGGCGACATCCTGGTGGGGGCCACGGTGGCAGATGGGTCCCGCGGCCAACTGCAGGCGAGGTCGGGTGCGGACGGGTCGTTGCTGTGGTCGATCTCGGGACGCAAGTCCGGTGACGGGCTCGGGAGTGCCGCCGGCCTGGTCGACGACGTCGACGGCGACGGCACACCGGACCTGGTCGTCGGGGCCAGTGGCGCCAAGCAGGGTCGTGGCACCGCCTGGGTGGTGTCGGGAACCGACGGGTCGACGATCCACCAGCTCAACCCACAGGGTGACGGGGTGTGGTTCGGGGAGTTCTTCGCCTCCGGGGCCGGCGACGTCGACGGTGACGGCATCGGGGACGTGTTCGTCGGCGACTACTCCGCAGGCAAGGCGCAACAGCCACGCCAGCCCAACCCGCCCGCCTACCCGGTCGGCAGTGGTGCCGCGTACGTGTTCTCGGGCGCGAACGGCGAGCGCCTGCATCGCTTCGAGGCGGAGATTCCCGGCGAAGGCGTCGGTCCGGGACGTGGCGTCGGCGACGTCGACGGTGACGGACATGCCGACCTGATCGTGGGCGGCTACCGCTCCAACGCAGGCGCACCCTTCGCGGGCAAGGCCTGGGTCCGGTCCGGCCGTACGGGCGAGGTGTTGCAGGAAATCACCAGCACGACCGCCGGGGAGTTGTTCGGGGTCGATGCCCTGGGGCTCGGGGATGTTGACGGCGATGGGATGACCGACTTCGTCGTCACCGCAGTGGGTGCGAGCTTCGCGGGCACCGGGGCCGGCACGGTCTACGTGATCGCCGGTACCACGGGATGATCACCACGGTGCCGGTGGGACGTCCGCCCAGTCGAGGTTGCAGGTCAGCCGGCGTCGAGCACCAGGCTGTTGACGATCATGTCGTGCCAGGCACGGTTGCGGTCGTCGAACAGCGGCCACAGGTAGTTGAGGAAGCACAACGATCCGAGGACGCTCATGAGGATCGTGCGCAGGATCGACATGCCGACACCGAGGTACTGGCCGTCGTCGGTGACCACCGTGATGTCCATCACGCCCTTGCCCACCGTCTGGCCGGTCGTGCCCTGCTTGAACCCGTAGTTCCAGATCGAGATGGCAAGGCTGACCACCGCTGCCAGGACGAGAATGCTGACGCCGGCCCCCGTGAACACGGCCGAGTCCGTGGCGTCGCTGGAGCCGCCCACGAAGGTGGCGATGAACGCCAGGACCATGGCCGGGATGCCCGCGATGAGCCCGTCGACGAGGTAGGCCAGGACGCGGCTGATCCAGGACGCGTACGTGCCGGTCGCGCCCATCGGGGGCGGGGGTGGCGGTGTGGCTGCTGTCATCGTGAACTCCTCGGGTGCGTGGCGAAGGCGCCCCCGGTGCGGTGGTGACGTCCAACTTCTCGATCGACGGTCGTCGATTGGCGCGGACCCTAGTGGATCGTGTCGGCACGGGAGGACACTTCGACTCGGACTTCCGCGGCCACCGACCGATGGTGCCCGGGTCGGGCGCGCCGGCATCGTTATGCTCGTCCGGGCCGTTCGGCGCGCGGCATCGGCGCTCTGGCACGGGTCGATCCGACGTGTTCGACCGCGTTCGACCTGTTCGACCTTTCGACGAGGCTGGAGGAGTGGCGCATGGAGTATCGACTGTTGGGTGCGAGCGGCATGGCCGTGTCGCGGCTGTGCCTGGGCACGATGACCTTCGGAGAGTCCACCGACGAGACTGCGGCGCACGAACAACTGGACGCCTTCCGGTCTGCCGGCGGCACCTTCATCGACACGGCCGACGTCTACAACGCCGGTGTGTCCGAGCAGATCGTCGGACGCTGGCTGGCTGATCGCTCCGGTGCCCACGACGAGATGGTGGTCGCCACGAAGGGCCGCTTCCCGACAGGCGCGCATCCCAACGCCGTTGGCCTGTCCCGTCGTCACTTGCACGAGGCGCTGGATTCGTCGCTGGAGCGGCTTGGCGTGGACGTCATCGACCTGTACCAGGTGCACAGTTGGGACCCGTTGACCCCCGTGGAGGAGACACTGCGCTTCATGGACGACGCGATCCGTGCCGGCAAGGTCCACTACTTCGGGCTGAGCAACTTCACGGGATGGCAGGTGGCTGCCGTGGTCGAGCGCGCCCGCGCGGCCGGACTCATGGCGCCGGTGTCGCTGCAACCGCAGTACAACCTCCTCACACGCCTCATCGAGGTCGAGGTCGTCCCGGCGAGCCAGGAGTACGGACTCGGGCTGATGCCGTGGGGGCCGCTGGCGGGCGGATGGCTGACGGGCAAGTACCAGCGCGAGGAGCGTCCCTCCGGCGACACCAGGCTGGGTGACGACCCCGACCGTGGCATGGAGGCCTACGACCGCCGCAACACCGACCGGACCTGGGCGGTGCTGGACGTGGTCGCCGAAGTCGCCGAGGAGGCCGAACTCACGATGGCGCAGGTCGCGCTCGCCTGGCTCGCGGACAAGCCCGCCGTCACCGCACCGATCCTGGGCGCACGGACGGTGGAACAGTTGGAGGCCTCCCTCGACGTCGCCGACCTGCACCTCGACGTCGCCCACATGGAGCGACTCGACGAAATCAGTGCACCCGACCTGCCCGACTACCCCTATGGGGAGATGGGTGTCGAGCAGCGCGGCCGCTCGGTGTCACACGGCAGATGAACCTGCCCTCCCATGACGGCGAGTTGCCGGCGTTCCTGGCCGACGTCGGTGTCCCGGGCATCGTCGACGTCCATGTCCACGCGATGCCGGACGCCCTGCAGGCAGCAGTGTGGCGCTACTTCGAGTCCTTGTCCGACCCGGCCTGGCCGATCGCCTTTCGCGGCACCCTGGCTGAGCGGCTGGGCCACCTCGCCCAGGTCGGGGTGATCGCCCACACGGCGCTGGCCTACGCCCACAAGCCAGGCATGCTGCCGTGGCTGAACGGGTTCACGCTCGACCTGGCCGAGCAACACGGGCAGGTGGTTCCCACGTTCACGATCTTCCCCGACGACGACGTCGATGCAGAGGTCGACAGCGCGCTGGCCAGGGGGGCGCGGGTGTGCAAGGTCCACACCCAGGTCGGGCGCTTCCATCTCGCCGATCCCCGGCTGGCCTCCACCTGGACCCGAATGGAGGCGGCAGGCACGGTCGTGCTTGCACACGTGACGGCGGTCTACGGCGTCGACGGCGGCAACGAGTTCTGCGGCATCGACACCTTGGCTGGCTTGCTCGAACGCCACCCCGACCTGCGCGTGATCGTGGCGCACCTGGGCATGCCGCAACTCGGCGACGCCCTCGCGCTGGCCGAGCAGGCTCCCGGATCAGTGTGGTTGGAACCGTCGATGGCCCTGCACGACGGCCCCCACCTGCGCAACGAGTTCACCGATCGGCAAGTGGGTCGCCTGGCGGACCTCGCCGACACCCAGCTGGTGTTCGGCACCGACTTCCCCTCGATTCCGCACGACGTGGCTGCGCAGGTCCGCGGGCTCGACACACTCGGCCTGTCAACCACCCAGTGGCGGGCCGTACTGCACGACACCGCCGCGCGCCTGGTGTCTCCTGCCGCTTGAGGCTCGGCTCGCCGACAGGAGACGGGGTGAGCCGTCGGGAGGCGGGTCAGCCGTCAGGAGGCGGGACGAGGGTCAGGCGGCGGTGGCGAGATCGGGGATTCGGCCGATCTGGTGCTGGAGGTGGGCGACGGCAGCATCGAGGTCGAGCCTGTCTCCCCACCAACTGCGAGGTTCGAGGGCGCCAGTGTCGTGGCGTCCGGCCGCTTCCGCGGAAGCGGCATGTCCGGTCCCGATCGGAGTCAGCACGGAGGGGATCGGACCATCGTCACCCGGTTTCGTGACGGTCGTGTGTCCGGTGTCGGGATCGTGCGCGACGAGCAGGTCGTGGCGATGGACGAGACGGTGATGGGCACCACACAACAGCACGAGGTTGGCCAGGTCGGTTGGCCCGCCGTCTGCCCAGTGGACGACGTGATGGGCATGGAGGTGACGGGTGGCCGCACAGCCGGGGTGACGACAGGTCTCGTCGCGGACACGCAATGCCCGACGCAGCGCGATCGAGATCTGGCGGGTCTGTCGTCCAACGTCGATGGGCAGGCCACTGCGAGTGGTGATGCGCGTGATCGAGGGGTCGCACGACAGGCGTCGGAGCACCCGCTGCGACAGTGCCACCATGCCGCCGTCGTCTGTCGTCACGGCTGTCGCGGAACCCTCGTGCCCATGGTGCGTTGGCAGTTCGTGGCGAGAGTCGGCCGACGGTGGTCCTGTCGACGATGCCGCTTCGGCGGAAGCAGGCGGCACCGACGCTTCCGCGGAAGCGGACGGGTTCGGCGCGTGGGGCGAAGTGCCGGGGTTGGCGAGCCCGTCGACGACCG
Source organism: Nitriliruptoraceae bacterium (assembly GCA_035267125.1). Classification (GTDB taxonomy): domain Bacteria; phylum Actinomycetota; class Nitriliruptoria; order Nitriliruptorales; family Nitriliruptoraceae; genus Salsipaludibacter. The sequence continues at coordinate 7,250 of DATFMD010000404.1, forward strand.
TGTCCACTTCGCCGTGCAGCACGAGCGTCGTGCGGTCAGCGCCGGTCAGGTCGTGGTCGAGGTGGTCGACGGCGATGGCCAGGCCATGCATGAGCGCATCGGCGCGCCGGGCTGCGATCGGGTCGCGTTGCGGCGGCGGATGGTCATCGAGCTCGCGACGGTCCGGTGCGAGCTGGGCATCGTCGGGGTGCCCCGCGTCGTCAAGTTCGCACATGAGCCGCTCGAGCTGGGAAGCTGCCCGCAGGCCGGTCTCGCGGGGCAGGCGGACCCTGAGTTCGACGTCGCCGGACTCGAGGTGACGGATGGTCACCCCGCGTCGGTCGTGGGCCGACTCGCGCGCGTCCAGTCCGCGAAACGTGCGCACCACGCGTTCGAGTTGGGACGCCGGCGCATTGTCGGCGAACGTGAGCAGCGTGTCCTCCAGGGCGGGCTCACCGACGCGGGTGATGGCGCGCACCTTCGAGTACGAGATCGTTCCGGCCAGGAACCGATCCCTCACCCTTGTGAACGTCCGCAGGGCCAGAGCGACCCGGACCATCTCGCGGCCCGTTGACGGTGCCATTCCGACTGCCCACGACAACCACTGACCGGGAGTGGTCATCCCGGCTTCGGACCACCGACCACGGACGACATGCTCGGCGACCAGGACCAGGAAGCGCGCCGTGGCCGAGGCCACTGCACCGGCGGACCGTCGCAACTCCACCTCCACCTGCTCATCCGAAAGGTGCTCGCAGGCCGGGTCCGGACCCAACTCCCGCGCGTACTCGGCGATCGCGGGCCATCCCCCGGTCGAGGGCGGTGGGCCCAGCGGTGGCCCCAGCGGCGGCTCCGGCGTCGGCACGGGGTCGGTGGGATCGTCGTTCGTCGGCGTGCCCGGCGCGGTAGCAGCCATGTCGGGTGGCTCCGGGACGACTGGCGGCGTGATGCCGACCGCGCTCGTGGCACGGTCGATCGTTGCGGATGCGGTGGTCATGGGCGTCCCTTCCTCAGCGTGCCGACGACGTGGACGAGGACAGGGCCCCGTGCACACTGGTCCGGTGCACTTCGCACGTCTGGCCGGTCTCGTCCAGTCGATGCCGGTTTCGTTGAGTCGATGCCGGTCTCGTCCAGTCGATGAACCCATCGTGACAGCCCCCTGTGACATCCGGATGTCCCTCGTGATCGACCACACGCACCCGTGGCACATTGGGGCTGGGGCTGGGACGAGTCGAATCCACATGCGCGCGTCGGGGCGTCGGCATCCGCGACAGCGCGAGTCATTAGGGTGGCGCCCACGGAGGTGATGCCGATGGACGAGCCACGACGAGTCCTGCCACCGGGCCACCGGGAGCAGCTGGAGATGGGCTCCTCGTTCGGGTCCTTCATGACCTTCGGGCAGCGACCGTTGGTGGCCGATCCCGACGACCTGGCGGCGTGGCAACCCGACGTGGCGATCGTTGGAGCTCCGTTCGACCTTGCCACGACGAACCGCCCCGGTGCCCGGTTCGGCCCCCGCGCAATTCGTACTGCGGCGTACGAGCCCGGCACGTACCACCTCGACCTCGGCATCGAGATCTTCGACGAACTGGAAGTGGTCGACCACGGTGACGCGCACTGTCCCCACGGCCAGCCCGAACTCGGCCATGCGAACATCCGGGAACGAGTCCACGGTGTTGCGTCCAACGGCATCGTCCCGATCGTGCTGGGCGGGGACCACTCCATCACGTGGCCGGCCGCCACCGCCGTGGCCGACGTGCATGGCCACGGCAACGTCGGGATCGTGCACTTCGACGCCCACGCCGACACCGCCGACGTCATCGACGGCAACCTCGCAAGCCACGGGACCCCGATGCGCCGACTGATCGAGTCCGGCGCCGTGCCCGGTGATCGCTTCGTGCAGGTCGGCCTGCGCGGGTACTGGCCCCCGGCCAAGGACTTTGCGTGGATGCGTGAACAGGGCATGGTGTGGCACACGATGCACGAGATCTGGGAGCGCGGCTTCAAGGCCGTCATGGACGACGCCGTCGCCGAAGCCCTCGATCGAGCCGACCACCTCTACCTCTCGGTCGACATCGACGTGCTGGATCCAGCCCATGCGCCCGGAACCGGGACCCCCGAACCCGGCGGCATCACCACCGTCGACTTGTTGCGGATGGTGCGGCAGTTGGCGCTCGAGCACGACCTGGTCGGCATGGACGTGGTCGAGGTGGCTCCCGCCCACGACGTCGCCGACCTGACGGTCAACGCGGCGCACCGGATCGTCTTCGAGGCGTTGGCCGGCATGGGCGTGCGCCGGGCCCGTCAGGGCTGACGGAATGGCGTCCGGCGGACGTGCCCGGACACCACGTGCCCGGACGCCACCCGTGTCGGTGGACGGGACGACGGCAGCTCACGTGGACCCCACGCCGTGCGTTGGCAGGGCAGCGCCTGCCTGTGGTCACGCGGG
>DATFMD010000405.1:0-2644 GCA_035267125.1 Nitriliruptoraceae bacterium
GAGCGGGGCCACGGCCGAACCAGCCACGGTCCATTCTTGTTCTGCTGGCCCGACGGTCGACACCTGCACCCGGTCTGGATGACCCGCGAGTTCACCAGAATGTGTCACGACGCGGAGGTGCCACCCATCCGTCTCCACGATGTACGCCACACGCACGCTTCTCTCATGCTTGCGGCCGGCGAGCACCTCAAGGTTGTCCAGGAACGCCTCGGTTGGGCGTCGTCAGCATTCATGCTGCAGACCTACACGCATCTGGTCCCCGGCATGCAACGCGACGCCGCCGAACGCTTCGCAAACACGATCATTGCACACCCCACGAAGGAGCCCGAATGACAGCCCATGCCACCCCGACACGCCGTGTGCCAAACAAAATGGGCCCTCGTTGGGCCCTAGCGACCCCAAACAAGCGGGTGGGCATCAGTCGGCATTCATCAGAATTCAGGAGTTACGGGGGAGGATTCATGAGATTGGGGGATGGGCATCCCCTCCAGAGTGGCACCCCCGGTAGGAATCGAACCTACGCTTCCGGCTCCGGAGGCCGGTGCTCTATCCACTGAGCTACGGGGGCAAGACTGCGTGCAGCGACGGTACCAATCACGCCGTGGCAGCGTGGGCCGGCGATTGGGCTGTCAGGCCTGCCCGCGGGGTCACAACTGCGCGAAGTCGAGGATGACGTCGGGGAGGTCCTGGAAGGTCAACGAGAGCCCGGCCAGGCACGAGCACAGGATCGAGATGGCCGCCGTGAAGGCTGCCCACGGACGGGGGGTGCGGTGGTCCTCGTCCTCGCGCCACACGTAGCGGCTGCCCGCTTCCCACAGCGCGATCACCCCCGCCAACATGCCCATGCCGAGCAGGACCCATGCGAAGGTGGGAAACGGTGCGCCGATGGCGCGGATCGACACCACCAGGACCAACACCACCGTCGACGATGCCGTGCGGGCATCCGAGAGGGCGGTTCGCTCGCTGAAGCTGGGCTGCTCGCTCACTGCGACAGCCCCCGCACGATCGTGTCGAACACCAGGCCCACGACGGCACCGGTCACCAGTGCACCGGCGACCGCGCCGGCCAACAGCGGGGACGGCAGGGCCCGTTCCTGGCGCAGCGCCCGTTCCATGCGCGCCCACCGCAGCAGCGCACCCGACACGATGAAGATCGACAGCATGAACGAACCGGCCGACAGGAGTACGGCCCACGGTCCGATCAGCGACCGGGCCAGCAGCAGGGCACCACCGCCAGCCGCGAATCCGGTCGCGGTGCGCATCCACGACAGCAGCGTGCGCTCGTTGGCCAGGCTGAATCGCGGGTCGGGTTCTGAACCGACCCCGTAGACCCAACGTGGTCGTCGTTGGCTGGAGGGAGTCATGCTGTCACCTTAGCCACGGGGCATGGGCCCGGGTCCGCGAACTGGCGTCCCGGCGGGTGGCGGTCCGCATCCGTCCTCCCTGGCCGGCGCCGGCGGATCGCTGCCGGCGCGTCAGTCCGCGTCGGGGCTGGGCACGATCACCAGTGGGCATGGGGCATGGCCCGCGATCTGTTGGGACACCGACCCCAGCACCAGCCCGGTGAAGCCGCCACGGCCGCGGGTTCCGACCACCAGGGCGGCAGCGCCCTCCGCCGCCTCGAGCAACGCCCTGGCCGGCTTGCGGCTGGCGACGGTGACCGGGACGACCTGGTCGGGAGCGCTGTCACCGAGTTGATGGATGAGCCGCTCGATCCGCATGGCGGCCTGCTGCTCCTCGTGGCGGTCGTGCTGCTCGCGCCAGTCGGCAGCCTTCTGGGCGGTGTCCTGCTGGTGCGCGACGCCCGATTCGCCCCCTGCTGCCCCGACGTCGTAGGGGTTGGTGTCCTCGCTTGCCCGGTAGACATTGACCACGTGCAGGACCGCATCCTGATCCCGCGCGTGGTCGGCGGCCCATTGGAGCGCGGTCATGCTCTTGTCGGAACCGTCGACGCCGACGACGACGTGACCCATGCGATGTCCTGTTCGTGGTGTGCTGCCATCATCGCCGGTGTCGGGCGTTGCCGCAAGGACTTCGGCAGGTCCGCGCCGTGCCGCGTCGTCAGTGGTGGCCCCGCGTCGGCTGACGTACAGTCCTTGCCCACCTGCATGCGAGCAATCCCATGACCACCAGCGATCCCGTCCTCGCCGACCTCGGCGCCGCGATCGACGATGCCCTGGCCGCCGCCGAACTTCCCGCCGTCGACGACGTCGGCTTCGAACGCCCACGGGACCCCGACCACGGTGACTGGGCGTCGACGCTGGCGCTGCGGCTGGCAAAACCCGCACGGATGGCGCCGCGTGCCATTGCCGAGGCGGTGGTGGCGAACCTGTCACTGCCCGAAGCGGTCGCGTCGGTCGAGGTCGCCGGTCCCGGCTTCCTCAACTTCCGCCTGTCGGCCGACCACAACGCCGACATGGTTCGCGAAATCCTGGCCTCGGGCACATCGCTGCGGGACACCGGTCCCACCGGCCAGCAGGTCAACGTCGAGTTCGTGTCCGCCAACCCAACTGGGCCACTGCACATCGGTCACGGGCGCTGGGCCGCCGTCGGCGACACCATCGCCGAGTTGCTGCGGGCCACCGGAAACGACGTGGTGCGGGAGTACTATCTCAACGACGCCGGAGGCCAGATCGTGACCTTTG
>DATFMD010000406.1:0-14652 GCA_035267125.1 Nitriliruptoraceae bacterium
GTCGTCTCGCGCGCGTCGTAGGTCGTCGTCTCACCCGTTGCCGCGTCGTACCACACGACGAACGAGCCTCCGCCGATGCCGGTCGACTGTGGTTCGACCAGCCCCAGCACGGTCTGGACCGTCACGAGGGCGTCGGCAGCCGACCCCCCGTTGCGCAGGATCTGTTCACCCGCCTCGGTCGCCAGCGGGTTGGTGGTCACCACCATCTCCTGCTGGGTGGTCACCGCGGTCGCCAGGGCGTCCTGGGCGACGACCGGAGTCGCCAACGCCACGATCATCGTGAGTGCCGCTGGAAGGATCCATCGTCGCACGGTCGTTCCTGTCATCGTCGGGTTCGACCAACTCTAATCAGGCCCGGACCGCAGTGGGCCGAATCGGCCAGGAAACGCCGAAAAGGGATCGAACAAATCCGGATCACCGACCCCGGATCACCCGGTCGCGAGGTGTGACCCGTCATGCACGGACAGTTCCAGCACCTCGACGTCGGGCGCGGCGGTGGGATCGATGACACCGCCCAGTCGATCACCCGTGGCGTCTGCTGCTGCCCCGACCGACGCCGGGACCGTGAACCGGACGCTGTCGTCGGTGTCGGGATCTCGCACCACGACGACCTGGCCGGGCTGCACCGACTGCGACCACGTGGCCCGGCCCGAAACCTTGTCGTGGACGAAGACCCGAGGATCGGGCTGGTCACGGTCGGAAAGGAACACGACGTGGGCACCCAGCGGCCACCACGTCGACACGCCGGTTGGCAGCGACCACACCGTCACCGTCTGGCGTCGTCCCGGGGCATTGACCACGGTGTCCACCGGTACGTCCGGGGCCGAGACTGCCGGCGACGGGTCCACCAGCTCCGCCACCACGCCTTCCGACGCCGGCGGTCGCAAACCGATCCCGGCGATGGCCAAGGCGGCCAGTGCCACCCCCAGCCCCACGATGCCCCACGCGAGCGCACCTCCCGTGCCGGTGCCGGACGGCGTCGTCACCGTGCCACCACGCGGCAGCGACGATGGACCCACCGTGTCGTCACCAATGACCAGGGGGGCTTCGGCGATCCGGTCGTGCGCCGTCATGCCCATGCCTTCGCCGGGCCGTGGTTCCGCCAACCCGTGCAGGATCCACCCTATCCGGCCGGGGCCCCGCGACGACTGGGACGACCGATCCCCGGGCCCAACCGCGATCGCGGTTGCCGGTCGTGACGGCCGGCGGTGTCGTGACGGCCGGCGGTGTCGTGCCGGCCGGTGGTGTCAGGCCAGCGTGTCGAGCACCGTCATGTGCGCGTCGGTCAGGTGCAGGTCGGCCGCCGCGACGTTCTCGGCAAGGTGGTCCAGCGACGAGGTCCCCGGGATCGGCACCATGACCGGCGACGTCGCCAACAGCCACGCCAACGAGACCGCGGCGGTGCTGGCATCCACCTCGTCGGCGATGCGGGCCAGTTCACCGGTGCCCGCTGCCAACTCGGAACCCGCGATGGGGAACCACGGGATGAAGGCGATGCCCTGGCCCTCGCACCGCTCCAGCACGTCGTGGCTGGAGCGGTCGGCGAGGTTGTAGAGGTTCTGCACGCTGGAGATCGAGGTGATGCCACGCGCCTCCTCCAACGTGTCGATGTCCACCTGCGACAGGCCGATGGCGTCGATCTTGCCCTCGTCGCGAAGGTCCGAGAGCACGCCGACCTGCTCGGCCAACGGGTAGTCGCGGTCGACGCGGTGCAGTTGGTACAGGTCGATGGTGTCGACGTCGAGTCGCCGCAGGCTCATCTCGACGCACTGGCGCAGGTAGTCCGGCTTGCCGCAGGGCACCCACCTGTCGGGACCGGTGCGCAGCAGGCCGCCCTTCGTCGCGATGGTGAGATCGTCGTAGGGATGCAGCGCCTCCCTGATCAGGTCCTCCGACACGTTGGGCCCGTAGGAATCGGCCGTGTCGATGAAGTCCACGCCGAGGTCCACGGCGCGACGCAGCACCGCGATGGCCGCATCGTGGTCCGAAGGTGGCCCCCAGATGCCCGGACCGGTGATCCGCATGGCGCCGTAGCCCATCCGGGTCACCTCGCCCCCGTCGATCAGGTTGTGGGTACCGCTGGCAGCAGCGGGCGCATCGACCACGGGGACACCTTGGCTCGGGGGGAGAACGGGTCGTGGCACGGCAGCCTAGGGTCTGCCCCGCGCCCGCGTGGAGCAGATCCGTCGATGCCGCGCGACGCTGGTCCTGCTGCCATCGTGGCGGACGTACGCTGCCGACCATGCATGTCCTGTCCACCGCCGGCCTCGGTCACGACGTCGATGACCGCACCCTGTTCGACGACCTGTCGTTCGGGCTGTCCACCAACGACGTCGTTGCCATCGTGGGGCCGAACGGCTCGGGCAAGTCCACCCTCCTGCGGATCCTGGTCGGGGACCTGGCACCGACTCGCGGCACCGTGACCGTCGCCAACGCCGCGCGCATCGTGTGGCTGCCCCAACGCCCCGACCTGCACGACGAGACGACTGCGCTCGAGGCTGCGACGGCCCAGCCGGGCGTCGCCGACCACGAGGCGGCGGCACTGCTCGACCAGTTCGGCGTCGATCCCCAGGTGCCGCTGGGCCGCCTGTCGGGCGGGCAGCAGCGGCGGGTCAGCCTCGTGTCGGTGCTGGCGACGCCCAGCGATCTGCTGGTGCTGGACGAGCCCACCAACCACCTGGACGTGGACGCCATCGAGCGACTCGAGGACCACCTGCGTCACCGGGCGGGTGGCCTCGCCATCGTGACCCACGATCGTGCGCTGCTGCAACGGGTCGCACGCCGGATGCTCGACCTCAACGATGTCCCGACGTGGGTCGAGGGCAGCTATGCAGACGTGGTGGAGGCCCGCGTCGAGCGAGCGACCGTTCGCGACCGGATGGCGCGCGTGCGCCGCAACCAGTTGCGGCGAGAACTGGCGTGGCTGCAGCGTGCACCCAGGGCGAGGGGGACGAAGGCGGACTTCCGCGTCGAGCAGGCCCAGGCGCTGCAGGCGGAGGTGGACGGCGACAGTTCGGACGAGTCGACACTGGTGCTGGCCACCGGCCGGCGGCGGCTGGGAACCAAGGTCCTGGACGTCGAGGACGTGGCGATCACCCGGGGCGGCACACGGATCGCCTCCAGCTTCGACCTACAGGTCGGCCGGGGCGAACGCATCGGGTTCGTGGGTGCGAACGGCGCCGGCAAGTCGACCCTGCTGGCCGTGCTCGACCAGGCCCTGGAGGCCGACGCCGGCACCGTCGAGTGGGGACCCACGGTCGAACGGGCCACGTACCACCAACAGGCCCGCACGGCGCCGTCCGACGCGACAACGATCGACACGATCACCGCCATCGCGCCACGCATCCCGCTGGCCGACGGGACCGAACTCCCGGCCGCACGCCTGGCGGAACGATTCGGGTTCGACGATCGCCTCCAGTACACGCGTGTCAACGACCTGTCGGGTGGGGAACGACGACGGCTTGCCCTGTTGCACCTGTTGGTGGCCGCCCCCAACGTGATCATCCTCGACGAGCCGACCAACGATCTCGACCTCGACACGCTGCGCGCGCTGGAGGACCACCTCGACGGGTTCGACGGCACCATCCTGGTGGCCTCGCACGACCGCTTCCTGCTGGACCGGCTGACCGACCGGCTGTTCGCGATCCACCACGGCACCGTCACGCCGGTTCCCGACTGGGCCGCCTACCGCGAGTTGGCCGCAACCCCCACCGACACCGCCAGTGGGCGCGACGGTTCGGACTCCGGCGCGAAGGCCGACGACGGCGCCGCCGACAATCGCGAGCGGCTCGAGCGCAGTCGCCGGTTGCGGTCACTGACCCAACGGATGGACCGCCTGACCGCGCAGGTGGCCCGCCTGGAGGCCGACATGGCAGCGGCCGGAGCCGACGTCGAGGCAGCCACCGCGATCCACGACGAATTGGTCGAGGTGCGCACCACGTTGGCGGCGGTCGAGGACGAGTGGCTGGAGACGTCGACGTGACCGCCGGGACGCAGGTGGCAGGCGAGGGCATGAGCAACCGACGGGCGATGGGCCTGTTGGTCCTGGCGGTCGCCGGCGTGTCGAGCGCCGCCGTCCTCACGACGTGGCTGCTGGAGGGCGACCCTGACCCGCGGCGGGCCCTGAGCCTGGCGTTGTGGCGCTGCGGCGGCGGCGCGGCCGTGCTCGGCCTCGTGGCGCTGCGATCCCCGCGCGTGCGCCTCGATGGGCGTCAACTGCGTCGCCTGGGCGTGTCGGGCATGTTGCTCGGCCTGCACTTCGCCCTGTTCCTGGGGGCCCTGGCCTTCACGTCGGTGGCATCGGCGACGACCTTGGCGACCCTGTCCCCCGTGATCGTGGCGCTCGGCTCGATCTGGTGGCTGCACGAGGTGCCGACTCGTCGCACCGTCGTCGGGATGACGATCACGTTGGTCGCCGCCCTGGCCGTCGGCGCCACCGACCTGCTGTCCATCACCGGTGTCCAGGCCGTCATCGGCGACCTGATGGCCTTCACCGCATCGGTGCTCATCGCCGGGTCGCTGGTCATCGGTCGAGCCGAGCGGGCGGCAATCCCGGCCGTCCAGTACTCGTTCGTCGTGTTCGGGTTCGCCGCCGTGACGTTGGCGGTGGTCGTGGCCGTGACCGGATCGCCATGGATGCCGTGGCAGGGCACCGAGTGGTTCGCCGTGATCGGCATGATCGTGGGGCCACAACTGGTGGGCCACTTCCTGATCCAGACCCTGCTGAGTGACCTGCCGGCCGTCGTCGTCTCGACCGCCGTGCTCACCGAGCCGATCTTCGCATCGGTGCTGGCCTGGATGTTCCTGGGGCAACTGCCACCGGCCGGGCTCTACATCACCGGTCCGCTGGTGTTGCTGGGTGTCGCCATCGCCATCACCGGTGCGCGCGGTCCGGGTCCCCCACCCCGCGACGGTGACCCGACCGCGGGCCCCGCGGCGACGCCCGATGGTGGCGCCCTGGATCCGCTGCTGGTGCACGAGGAGACCGAGGTCCCGCCGATCGGCTGACCGTGCAGGATGCACGTGCCAGCAGGCCGAATCCAGGCGATCAGTTCTAGAAGATCAGGGGAAGGGAGAACTCGTCCTCGGCATCCGCGTCGCCCACGCCGACGATGGCGGCGGCGACACGTCGTTGCCGCGCGGCCGCCTCGATGCGCACGGCGACCTGCCCCGGTGTGTCGTCGGGATCCAGGTCGAGTTGGTGGCCGGCGACCAGCATGGTGCCCTTGAGTCGCAGGGCGGCCTCCAGCCACTCCGCGTCGACGCTGGCGCGACCGACCTGCAGCAGGCGGTCGCCACCCTCGGTCTCGAGTCGCATCTGCGGGCCGTCGAGGATCCATCCCACCCTGGCGCCACGGGGCAGGTCGGTGCCGAAGAACTCCTCGAGCACGACCAGGCCAGCCTCGAGCAGTGAGCGATACAGGCCGGGATCCAGCACGGGCCCGTCGGGCGCCTCCCCTTCGATGTCCAGGACCAGCAGGGGCTGGCGCTTGACCACGAGGAAGCGGGCTGCGGCTGGGGTCACGGCGGACACCTGTGGGCTCGGCGGAGGGCGTCCGTCGAGGCTATCGCCGACGTCCCAACCGGTACCGTCCCGAGCGACTCGCGACGCGGCCACCACGCCAGGGCTTGCCTGCATGCCACCAGTTCCCGTTCCCCCCACGACCCTGCTGGCCGTCGACGGCAATTCACTGGGTCACCGGGCCTGGCATGCCATCCGGGGCAGTGACGACGAGGTGGGTGAGTTCGTCGCGGCCGGGGTGCTGGGGCTCATCGCCAGCGTCTGGCACCACGGCCCCTACGACGCGCTGCTGGTCGCCTTCGACCACGCCGACAATCGACGCCGCCAGCAGCACCCGACCTACAAGGCAGGCCGGGACACCGATCCGGACCTGCAGGTGCGGCTTCGGCAACTGGCCCACCGACTCTCCGAGTTCGGCGTGGCCACCGTCGACGAGGCCGGACTCGAGGCCGACGACCTGCTGGCCGCGGCATCGCAGGCGGCGACGGCACGGGGGTGGCGCACGGACGTGCTGAGCGGCGATCGCGACATGACGGCGCTGGTGGACGAGCAGGTCCGCCTGCTGCGACCACGCGGGACGATGTCGGACCTGGTGGTGACCACGCCAGACGTGGTGGTGGCCTCCTACGGCGTCGGAGCGGACCAGTACCACGACTACGCGGCACTGCGCGGCGACCCCTCGGACGGCCTGCCGGGTGTGAACGGCGTCGGACCCAAGACGGCGGCGCTGCTGCTGGCCGACCACGGCACGATCGAGGAGCTCTACGCCAACCTGTGCTTCCTGCCGACGAAGGTGGAACGCGCCCTGCGCGACGGGCGCGACGTTGCCTTCCACAATCGTCGGATCATGGAACCGATCGCGCCGGACCTCCCGATCGACCTGGCACTGGACACGGCCGCGACGTTCAACCTCGACGCGGTGGTGGTCATCCTGGAAGACCTCGGCGCCGACGACGCCGGGCTGACCCGGGCGGCACGACGTCTCGCCCGTGCCGCCGAGTTGGCGGCCATGCCGCGGCCGGACCTCACCACGGTGCCGCCACCCGATGCCCCGTTGCCCGAGGACGTCGAACCGCGTGTCCTCGAGGAACGCGACGACGAGGAATCGGCCTCGATGGAGGCAACGACTGGCGACGACGTCGACCCTGGCAGCGACCTCCTCGATGACGACACGGACGAGCGCTCCCCGGATCCTGTCCCGCTCGTTGCCGCGACCCCACCGCCCGACGACGCCTCCCAGCCCGAGCTGTTCTGACGTCGCACCGCTCGGCACGGTCGTGGTTTGCACGGTTTGCACCAGCGCCGTCCGACGACGCCTGCCACGGCCATAGGGTGCACGCCATCGCGGTCGTCGATGGCCACGGCCGCCCAGCACCACCCACCTCCCCAACCCCATCCCCGTCCTCACCTCCCCAAGGAATCACCATGGAGATCCGCCTCGGCGACGTCGCTCCCGACTTCACCGCCACGACAACCGAAGGTGACCTGTCCTTCCACGACTGGAAGGGGGACTCCTGGGCCATCCTGTTCAGCCACCCGGCCGACTTCACCCCGGTGTGCACGACCGAACTGGGCCGCGTTGCCGCCCTCAAGGACGAGTTCACCAAGCGCGACACCAAGGTCCTGGCACTGTCGGTCGACGCCCTCGGCGACCACGAGACCTGGAGCAACGACATCCTCGAGACCCAGGGCACGGCGCTCAACTATCCCCTGATCGCCGACGAGGACCAGTCGATCGCCAACGCCTACGGCATGATCCACCCGAACCAGGAGTCGAACCAGACGGTCCGCAGCGTCTTCGTCATCGGGCCGGACAACACCGTCAAGCTGACGCTGACCTACCCGCCGTCGACCGGGCGCAACTTCGACGAGATCCTGCGGGTGGTCGATTCGCTCCAACTGACCGCCAACGAGGGACTCGCCACACCGGTCGACTGGGTCGAGGGCGACCGCGTGATCGTGTCACCGTCGATCTCGACGGAGGACGCTCGCGAGCGCTTCGACAACCTCGACGAGGTCAAGCCCTACCTGCGCTGGGTGGACGCACCCTCGAAGTGACCGTTCGCACCACCCGGGCGAGGCGTCGCACCTGCGGCGCCTCGCCCATTGGTGTGTCGAACTGGTGTGTGGAGCCCGCAGGTCGTGGCGTGGCCGCCCGGGCACCGGCGCGTCGACCCGGCAGTCAGGGTCCGTGCCGTAGCCTGCCGAGCATCTCCTCGGAGCCCCAGATGACGCGCCAGCACATCAGCAGCGGATCCACCTTCGAACGCGAGGTCGGCTACAGCCGTGCCGTGGTCACGGACGGCTGGGTGTTCGTCGCCGGCACCACCGGGTTCGACTACACCTCCATGACCATCGCCGACGACGTCGTCACCCAGTGTTCGCAGACACTGGTGAACATTGCCGATGCGCTGGCCGCCGCTGGGGCGAGCCTCGACCACGTGGTGTCGGTGCGCTACCTGGTCCCCGATCCCGACGACTTCGAACCGTGCTGGCCACTGTTGCGACGGGCGTTCGCCCGTGCCCGCCCCGCCGCCACGATGATGGTCGTGGGGTTGGCCGATCCGCGGATGCGCATCGAGATCGAGGTCACGGCCCGCCTGCCCGACACCCACGGCGAGCCGACTGCGCCGCCGCCGTGATGCAGCGAACGGTCGACCTCGACGGCCCGCTCGACCTGGGCCAGACGCTCGGACACCTGCTCGTCGGACGTGCCGACCCGACCATGCGCATCGCCGGGGACGCGATGGCACGCGCGACCTGGACGCCCGACGGGCCCGCGACGATTCGCGTGGACGTCGATCGGACCGGCTGGGTCGCGAGCTCGGTGGCGGGCGGGCCCGGTGCCGAATGGGCGCTGCAGGCCGTCCCCGCGCTGCTCGGCCTGCATGACGACCGCAGCGACTTCGATCCCGACGCCCATGAGGTCGTGGCTCGCTTCGACCGCCAACTGGAGGGGTTTCACATCGGGCGCACCGGACGTGTCGTCGACGTGCTGACGGCCACGATCCTGGCCCAGAAGGTCACCGGCCTCGAAGCCATGCGGTCGTGGCGACACCTCACCGAACTCGCCGGTCGACCCGCCCCACGCGGCGCCGACCTGCCCGAATTGCTGTTGCCGCCGGCAGCCGACTTCCTGGCCGCCCTCCCGACGTGGCAGTACACCGCCGCGGGCGTGGATGGTCGCCGGGCAGCGACCATCATCGGCTCGCACCGGCGCATCGATCGGCTCGAGGAAGCCGTGACCATGGACGCGACCGCCGCCACGGCCCGGCTGACGGCGCTGCCGGGACTGGGCCCCTGGACGGCAGCCCTGGTCGCGCGTGCGGCCCGCGGCGATCCTGACACGGTGGAGGTCGGTGACTTCCACCTGCCCAACGCCGTCGCCTGGAACCTCGCGCGTGAGGCCCGCGCGAGCGACGAACGGATGCTGGAGTTGCTGGCACCGTTCGCCGGACACCGGGGGCGGGTGATGCGCATCATCGGCCTGGCCGGGTCTCGTGCACCTGCCTACGGCCCTCGACTGGCACCACGACGGTTCGGCGCCCGCAGGTCACCGGGCAGCGCCAGTGGGGCCGCCGGTGCCCGGACCAGGTCGTCGAAGGGACGGTGACGCCACCAGGCAGCGGTCATGGCGCCCACCATCGCGGCGTCGATGCGACCCGTGCCAAGGGCGAACTCCGCCAGTGTCGCCAGGGCCCGCTCGTCGTCGGCCGCCGCGGCGACGGCGACCTCGACCGGCAGGCTCGACGCCAGGAGTGCCGCAGCGAGGTCGGTGTGGCGCAGGTGCCGCCCGAGGCGCGCCCGCATCGCACGACGGTAGACCTCCTGCGGCCCGAGTTCTGGGCAGTCAATACCGGCGAGGTGGCGGGCCACCGCCGCACCGGCCATCGCGCCGCTCAGCAGGGCGTAGTAGATGCCCTCACCGGTCAGGGGGTGCACGAGGTTGGCGGCGTCGCCAGCCACGAGCACGCGTCCCTGCCCCATGGTGGTTCGTGCCGGCGACAACGGCAGGTGGTGGGCGGCACGGGTGGCGGGATCGACGGCAACGTCCCCGAACAGGACCGCCAGCGAGTCCTCGAGGTCGCGACGCGAGGAGATCGTGGTGGCGTCGAACGGCCCGTAGCCCACGTTGGCACTGCCATCGCCGATCGGGAATGCCCAGGCATAGGCCGGCCACCGGTCCGCGACGAACCAGATCGTCAGGGCGTCGAGGTCGGGCATCTCGGCATAGCCACGCATCGCGAGGCCCGTGCGGTTGCGCGGCGGGCGCGGTCGTCCGATGGACCGGGTCACGGCCGAGTTGGCACCGTCGGCCGCCACGACCCACGACGCCGCCACGACATCGTCCAGGACCACCCGGTCCCCCGACCTGGTCACTCGCCGAACGCGGTGGCGCAGCGGCAGGGCGCCGCGACCGATGGCGAGGTCGCGCAGGCGCGCATCGAAACGGCGTCGCGGCACGACCACGCCCGCCCGGGGCGCACGCCCGCGCGCGCGTCGACCGGATGGGGCGACCACCTCGATCTGGTCGAGCCGGGGCGCATCCGCGACCACGTCGTCGGCGTCGAGTCGAGCCAGGACGTCGAGACCCTCGGGACCGATGCCGTCGCCACACACCTTGTCGCGGGGAAAGTCGTTGGCATCCACCAGGACGACGTCCAGCCCGGGCGCCAGGGCACGGGCGCGCAGGGCCGCCGCACTGCCCGCGGGGCCGGCACCCACGATGGCGAGGTCGACCTCGATCACGGGATGTCGCAGACTCGTGTCCACGCCGACGTGTCCGCCAGCGGCACAGAGGGGAAGTCGACCTCCGTGGGTGTCGCTGCCGGCGACGAGTTCGCCGTGGCATCCGCACCGTCAGAGGCATCGTCGGAGGCCTCGCCGGGGGCGTCGTCGGAGGCGTCACCCGGGGCGTCGTCGGGGGCGGACTCCGAGGGCGTCTCGGAGTCGTCAGGCGCATCCGGTCCGGTTCCGCGGGGCACGCGCGTGCACCCGTCGAGTTCGTCCAGCATGGCCAGGACCAGGTCATCGGCCATCACGATGACCTTCCACCGGTCGCCATCGGACAGTTCGTTGCCGATCACTGCCATGTGCAGGTGTGACCCGTCGTCGGCGACGACGTGGCCCGACCGCGCCTTGACGTCGTCCAGGGTGCCCGACTTGCCGTGGAACCGGCCCTGGCCCTCGGTGCCCACCAGGCGACCCTCGAACGTGCCGTCGACGCCGGCCGTGGACAACCAGTCCGACCACGACGCACCGAACTGGTCGTACAGGCCCAGGTCGACCTGGGCCAGTGCCAGCGGCGTCACCCGGTCGAAGCGTGACAGGCCGGAACCGTCGTCCACCACCAGTCCGTCGGTGTCAGCCGCAAGGTCCTCCATGGCCGACTGGACGGCACGACCGGCTGCGCTCCAGGTACCCATGCCCTCGGCACGCAGGCCGGCCGTGCGCACCAGTGTGTCGGCGAGGTTGTTGTCGGACCGTTCGAGCATGAACTGGAGTTGCTCGTCCAGCGCGGGCGAGGCCACCCATGCCACCTGGTGGTCGGTGGTCGGTGGCACGACGGCCATCGTCGCCGACCCGTCCACGACCACCCCACGCTCCTGGAGCGCGTGGCCGAGCGCCCACGCCGCCACCAGGGACGGATGCCGGGACACGCGTTGCCCCAGCAGTCGCTGCGAGCCATCGACCTGTGCCGTGTCGACCTCGAGACCGGCGTCGATCGTCAGGCCGGGCACGCGACGGGCATCGAATTCCGACAGGTAGTGCGGTGGCCATCCGGGAGCCACGTCCAGCGAGCCGAATGCGCTCCCGTCACCGATGACGTCCCCGGTCACGCGGGTCACGCCGGCAGCCACCACCCGGTCGGCCAACTCCTCGATGCTGGTGGCCGGACGCGACGGATAGATGTGGGTGCGATAGGCCTGCGACGTCAGGGTCGGATCGCCGGCACCGACGAGCACCAGGGATGCCACGACGCCATCGGCGTCGGGAGGTTGGGGCGATCGAACGCGCGTCGTCAGGCGCTTGTGGGGTCCCAGCGTGTCGAGCACGGCAGCCGCGGTGAGGACCTTCATGGTGGAGGCAGGGATGCGCGGCACGCCGGACTCGTGCTCGGCCAGGACGGAGCCGTCGGGCTCGATCACGACGTAGCCGACCTCCTCGCGTGCCAGCGCCTCGGCGTGCACGGCGGCGAACACCTCCATCGGGCCGGGCAGCGCAGGCTCCGAGGACGTCGCGTCGGGGGTGGACGACGGGGTGGTCGCAGGACTCGTCGACGGGGCGGGCCGCGGTGTCGTCGTCGGCGTCGCGGGACCGGTCGGACCGGTGTCCTGGGCCAGTGCCGGCATCCCGAACGCGCCCACGCAGGCCACGGCCAGCGCGACGACGACGGCGTTGCGCACACGGGCGGCCAGACCGGCAGGATCGGCTCGACCCGCGGGCACGAGGGGGCGGTGAACTCGCGTCATGCCGACGAACTCCGCACGCCCTCGAGCAGGCCGCGCAACTGGAACCCGCGGGACGGGTGGCGCAGTTTCGTCAGGGTCTTCTTCTCGATCTGGCGGATTCGTTCCCTCGTGAGCCCGAACTGGGTGCCGATGTCCTCGAGCGTGTGCTCCTCGCCATCGGCCAGTCCGTAGCGCAGCATCAACACCATGCGCTCCCGGTCCGTCAACGATCCCAGGGCCCGCTCGACCTCGAAGCGTGCCATGAGCCCCGTGGCCGACTCCTCGGGATCGATGGCGTGGTCGTCGGGCACCAGTTCGCCCATCGTGGCGTCACCGTCCTCGCCGATGGGCTTGTCGAGCGATGCGACGTCCTGGGCCGCCTGCTTGACCTCTTGCAGCCGAGACAACGCCAACCCCAGTTCCTCGGCCACCTCGGCCTCGGTGGGATCGCGGCCCAACTGCTGGAGCAGTGCGAACTCCGTGTAGCGGATCTTGCCCATCAACTCGTGCACGTGCACGGGCAGGCGGACCGTGCGCCCAGTGTTGGCCAGGCCACGCTGCAGCGCCTGGCGGATCCACCACGTCGCATACGTCGAGAACTTGTAGCCCTTCGTGTGGTCGAACTTCTCGACCCCACGGATCAGTCCGAGGTTTCCCTCCTGGATCAGGGCCAGCAGGTCGACGCCACGACCCCGGAACTTGCGTGCCACCGACACGACCAGCCGCAGGTTCGCCTGGATCATGTGGTCCTTGGCCCGCTGACCCTGGCGCGAGATCATCCGCAGCTGTGCCTTGCGGCGGGCGTCGAGGTCATCGACCGCGAGCACGCGATCGGCGTGCAACCCGGCCTGGAAGCGCTTCGCCAGGTCCACCTCCTGTTCGGCCGTCAACAGCTCCGTGCGACCGATCTCGTTGAGGTACTGACGCACGGAGTCGGCCGACGCCGACAACGGTGTCGCCTCGGGGCGTTCCTCCCCCTCGACCATGTCGTCGATCACCTGCATGCCAAGGTCCCGGGCGGTCTGCGCGGTGTCCTCGATCCACCGGTCCGGATGCACCAGCGGGTCGTGCAGGTCGGTCAACTCCGACAACAGGACGTAGCCGCGTGACGCCCCGCGCTCCATGAGCTCGGACAGCAGGATCGGGTCGGGTGCGGCGGTCACTGTTGGCTCCCGAGTGGGCACGTCGAGGGGCGCCATCCCCCAAGACTCCAACCGAGGATAGGCACCCCAGCAACGTGTTGTCAGGGAGCCTCGGAGCCAGCCGTGCCGCGTGTCGTGCCGTCTGCCGAGGGACCGTCGGACTCCCGCGCGCCAGTGCGCTCGACGGCCCTGGGGCCGTGGGCACCGTCGCCATCACCGTCGCGATCACCGTCGTTGGGGGCGGCGGGTCGCGGTGCCGCCACGTCGACTGTTGCGGCAGTCGATTCGTCGGGCATGACCGTGACGCCCGCCATCGAGCCGGGCCCCGAGGCCGGCGGCACCGGACGGGTCTCCGGGCTGTCGCCGGTCGGGATGACCAGGACCCTGATGTCCGGGGTGACGTCCGCGGCGATGTCGTGGACGATGGTCGAGGTCGGGCTGTCGTCACGCGCAAACGGTTCCCCCAGCACGATCAGGTCCACGCCCAGGTCGCGAGCGGTCTGTGCGATCGTGGCCGCCACGTCGCCGGACGACGCCACGGTGCGGTGGCGAAACGACACTTCCCGGGAGTTGGCCACCAGGTCCACGAATCGCAGCGCCGGCGGCATCGGCCCGTCCACCTTGCCATCCGGCGGCACCACGTGCAGGCCGGTCAGCACGGCCCCGGTCGAGGCAGCGAGGTCCACGATCTGGGGAGCCTTGCGCCGTGCCATCCCCGGGTTGGACAGCGGCACGAGGATGCTCGCGACGAGTTGCTGGGCGCCCGGCGCAGGAGCCTCGGTGTCGCCGCCGGCCGCCTGGCCGGAATCACCGACCGCGTCGAGCGCCCGCCCGATCGCGATCGGACCCACCAACTCGAACACCACCACGGATCCAAGCGTGATTGCCGAGACCGTCGAGCCCAGGTCGTCCAACCCGGCCTGGGTGGCGCGTTCGAGCGTGAAGGCGGCCAGTCCGATCGCCATGCTGGCGAACGGCGACAGGCCAGCCCCGATCCACGGCCCCCACCCAGATCGCCGTCCGGCCCGGGTCAGTTCGGCACCGCCCCAGCCGCCGGCAACCTTGCCGACCGTGCGAGCGACGACGTAGACCAGGCCGGGGATGCCGACGCTGGCGAGTTCGTCCAGGTGCACGCCGGCACCGGCGACGACGAAGAAGATCAGGAAGATCGGCGCCTCGAGCGTGCGCAGCGCCCCGAACAGGGGTCGCGTGTCACGCTTGTCGTTGGCCAGCCAGGCACCCATGACCAGCGTCGAGATGACGACGGGGGCGCCCGTGGCCCGCGATGCAGCCACGACCACGATCAGCATCACCAGGACGAACAACAGGCGTTCGCTGTTCTTGTGCAGGGTGGGCATGAGCCATCGCATCACGGCGCCGGCGACGACGCCGATGACCGCGGACAGCACGATCAACTGGAGGAAGGCGATCGCGCCCTCGCCCAGGCCCGACGAACCATCCACGGCCAGGATGATGGGCAGCCCGAGTCCGTACAGCGCCACCGACACCACGTTGTTGACCGCGGTCAGCGACAGCA
>DATFMD010000407.1:0-9905 GCA_035267125.1 Nitriliruptoraceae bacterium
CGATCGGGGCGTGCCCGCCTCGTCGTCCCCATCGTGCTCGTGGCCATGGCCGTGGTCACGATGGTGGTGGGCGTCGGCAGCCCGGACCGGATCTTCTTCGACGAGGTCTACTACGTCAACGACGCCCGCGACTTCCTGGAGTTCGGGGTCGAGGACGGCTTCGTCGTGCACCCGGCGCTGGGCAAGATGCTCATCGCCACGAGCATCACCATCTTCGGCGACACTCCCCTGGGCTGGCGCCTCCTGGGTGCCATCCTCGGCGCGATCGGCGTGTGGCTGGTCTACGACATGGCCCGGCGCCTGGGCCTGCGCATCGCGGCAGCCGGGCTGGCCGCACTCGCCCTGGCCCTGGACGGTGTCTGGATCGCGCAGTCCCACACGGCCATGCTCGACATCCACCTCGGCTTCTTCGTCGTCCTGGGTGCGTGGGCGCTCGTGCAGGACCGCAACCACGTCCGCCGTGCCGATGACGCCGCGCTGGCGGCAGCCGCGGCACCGTTGTCGGTGCCCGTGCCTGCCGTGGCGGGATCCGCCGCCGCGGCAGCAGCCGTCGCCACCACCTCGGCTGCCACGACCACGAGCGCCGCCTCCGGGGTCCCGAACTCCCGTGCCGACGGCATCGAGTCCACGCCGCCCCGGCTGCGGAGCCTCCCGCGGCCAGGTCGGTGGTGGCTGGTGCTGGCCGGGGTGTCGTTCGGGGCGGGCGTGGCCGTCAAGTGGTCGGGGGCGCTGGCACTGGTGGCGGCCGGCATCGTCGTGGCCGGCTGGGAACTCGCGCGACGGCGGCTGCTGCTGGGATCGGCACGCGACCAGCCATGGTCGTGGCTCGGCCTGGGCCTGGGCGCCCTGGTGCTGGTGCCGCTGGCCGTCTACGCCGTGTCCTGGATTCCGTGGTTCGTCGCCTTCGACAACACCTACATGGCGTCGGGACCCTGCGCCAACGCCGACAACGACCTGGACTGCGACGGACTGGGCAGGGTCGGCGCACTCGTCGACTACCACGACCGCATGTTCGATTTCCACATCAACCTGGATGCCGACCACGCCTATCGCGAACCGGCGACCGGATGGCCGATCCAGCATCGACCGGTCGTCTACTACTACGAGACGTGCAGCGACAACCGCAACGACCGCGTGCCCCAGACCGACAGCGACGGCGTGGTCACCACGCCCGAGCCCTGCACCGTGCCGCAGGGCTCGGCCGCCGAGATCATGTCGCTGGGCAATCCCGCCGTGTGGTGGACACTGCTGGCCAGCCTCCCCCTGCTGGGCGCCGCGCTGCGTCGACGGTCGCCGGCCGCCTGGATGGCGGTCACCTTCATCCTCGTCCAGTTCGTGCCGTGGTTGGGGCCTTCGCGGCCGGTGTTCAACTTCTACACGGTGCCCCTGGTGCCCTTCGTCGCGCTGGCCCTGGCCATCGCCGTCGACGAGGTCACCAGTTGGCGCGACGGCTGGCGCGCCTGGGTGGTCGGCACCGCCACCGGGGTCACCCTGGCCGCCACGCTCGTCGCAGTCGCCGAGTTCACCACGCTGCACGTCGACTGGGTGCTGGGCTGGTACCTGGTCGGCATCACCGCCGCGGCCGGCGGTGCCATGATGGGCACGGACACGTCACGGGTCGCGACCGGCTGGGCGAGCACGGCCGGCGCCACCCAGGCCGGCGACACCCGGCGCGTCTGGCCGACGGTCACCGTGGCGGCCGTCGTCGTCGCAGTCGCCGTCTACTTCATGCCCGTGTGGTGGGGCGTGACCATGCCGACCTGGTTCGTGCGCGCCCACTGGTGGCTGTCGAGTTGGGTCTGAGCCCCAGTCGCAGCACCGGGGCGGATCTCGACTGGGCAACGGCGCGACTGGGCAACGGCGCGACCGGTCAAGAGCGCAACCGGGCAGGCTCCAACTGGTCCGAGCGTGGGCGCCAGTGCGGGGGCGCCAGTGCGGGGGCGTCAGCGCCTGACGAGGGCCAGCACCGCCTCGACGAGTTCGTCGACATCCGCGTCGGCTGTGGCGAGCACGACGTCCGGCGACGTCGGCGTCTCGTAGGGCGCGTCGATCCCCGTCATGCCCTGCACCTGGCCGGCCCGGGCCCGGGCGTACAGGCCCTTGGTGTCGCGCTTCTCGACGACGGCCAGCGGCGCATCGACGAAGGCCTCCACGAAGTCGAGGCCGGCGGCAGCATGGATCGCACGCATGCGTTCACGATCGACGCGATACGGCGCGATCACCGGCACCAGCACGACCAGGCCGGCGTCGGCCATCAGGCGGGCCACCTCGCCCACTCGTCGGACGTTCTCGCTGCGATCGTCCGGGCTGAACCCCAGGTCGGCGTTGAGCCCAT
Organism: Nitriliruptoraceae bacterium; assembly: GCA_035267125.1. Classification (GTDB taxonomy): domain Bacteria; phylum Actinomycetota; class Nitriliruptoria; order Nitriliruptorales; family Nitriliruptoraceae; genus Salsipaludibacter. The sequence goes on from DATFMD010000407.1 coordinate 2,336, forward strand.
GACGGACGTTGTCGCCGTCCAGTCGATAGCACGCAACGCCGTCAGCCACGAGTCGCTCCTCGACGGCGGCCGCGATCGTCGACTTGCCCGCGCCCGACAGACCGGTGAACAGGACGGTCACACCGCCACCCAGTCGGCTGCCGATGCGAGCGGTGGCATCGACCGCACCGGGATGCCACACGATGTCGGCGTGGTGCCCCGCTGCGGGACCGGTCCCACCGGATGGCGGGGACCCGGCAGTCTCGGTGGCGGGACGGCCGACGGTCACTGCGAACGGCCCAGGATCATGCCGGCGCCGACGGTGTCGTTGGTGGCCTCGTCGACGAGGATGAAGGATCCGGTCGCGCGATTGCGGCGGTACTCGTCGAACAGCAGCGGCCTGGTGCTGCGCAATTGGAAGCGCCCGATCTCGTTGAGGGTCAACTCGTCGACGTCCTCCACGCGATGCAGGCTGTTGATGTCGAGGCGGTAGTTGCATTCCTTCACCACGACCCGTGCCCAGTTCGACGTGTGCTTGATCGCCAACTTGTTGCCCACCCGCAGGGAGCGATCATCCGACATCCAGCACACCATGACGTCGAGGTCCTGGCCGTTGTGGGGCTGGTTGTTCGGCCGGGCGATCATGTCGCCGCGCGACACGTCCAGGTCGTCGGCCAGGCGAATCACGACCGACATCGGCGGAACGGCCTCCGCGACCGGCCCGTCGAAGGTGTCGATCGACGCGATCGTGGTCTCGTAGCCCGAGGGCAGCACGACGATCTCGTCACCCTCCTTGAGCACCCCACTGGCCACCTGGCCCGCGTAGCCGCGGTAGTCCTGGTGCTCCATGGTGTGCGGGCGGATCACGTACTGGACCGGGAAACGCACGTCGATGAGGTTGCGGTCCGAGGAGATGTGGATCTCCTCGAGCAGTTCCAGCACGGACGGTCCGTGGTACCACGCCATGTTGGCGGAATGGTCGACCACGTTGTCGCCGGTGAGCGCCGACACGGGCACGAACCGCAGGTCGCTGATGTTGAGCCGGGTGGCGAAGTCGCGGAACTCGGCCACGACCTCGTCGTAGGCATCCTGGGACCAGTCGACGAGGTCCATCTTGTTGACGCACACGACCAGGTGCGGCACCTCGATCAACGATGCGATGAACGAGTGGCGCCGCGTCTGTTCGATCACGCCGTTGCGCACGTCCACCAGGATCAGCGCGACATCGGCGGTCGACGCCCCGGTGACCATGTTGCGCGTGTACTGGATGTGGCCTGGCGTGTCGGCAAGGATGAACGACCGCTTCGGCGTCGAGAAGTAGCGATACGCGACGTCGATGGTGATGCCCTGCTCCCGCTCGGCCCGCAGACCGTCGGTCAGGAGGGCCAGGTCGACGTAGTCGGTCCCACGCTGGCGGGACGCCTCCTCGATGGCCTCCATCTGGTCGACGAAGATCTGCTTGGTGTCGTGGAGCAGTCGCCCGATGAGCGTGGACTTGCCATCGTCGACGGAACCGGTGGTTGCGAGTCGGACGAGTTCCATCAGAAGTAGCCCTCGCGCTTGCGGTCCTCCATGGCAGCTTCGGCCATGCGGTCGTCAGCGCGGCTGGCGCCGCGCTCGGTGATGCGGGTTGCGCTGATCTCTTCGAGAATCTCGGCCACCGTCGTCGCCGTCGACTCGAAGGCACCGGTGACCGGCATGTCCCCGACCGTGCGGAATCGGACCGTGCGCTCCTCGACGTCCTCGTCACCCGTCATCGCGATGTGGTCGGACTCGGCCATCAGCATGCCGTCGCGGGTGAACACCCGGCGCCGGTGGGCGAAGTAGATGCTGGGAAGCTCGATCTCCTGCGCGCCGATGTAGCCCCAGATGTCAGACTCTGTCCAGTTCGAGATGGGGAACACGCGCACGTGCTCGCCCCGCCGGATCCGGGAGTTGTACAGGTCCCACAACTCCGGCCGCTGCGCCTTCGGGTCCCATTGGCTGAACTCGTCGCGGAACGAGAACACCCGCTCCTTGGCACGCGCCTTCTCCTCGTCGCGACGCGCACCCCCGAAGACCACGTCGAACCCGTGTTCCTCGATGGCGCTGACGAGTGGCTCGATCTGCAGCCGGTTGCGCGAGGCGTTGCGACCCCGCTCCTCGACGACCCGACCCTGGTCGATCGCGTCCTGCACGGACACGACGATCAACTCGGCCCCGAGCCGGTCCACCTGCCGATCGCGAAAGTCGATCACCTCCGGGAAGTTGTGCCCGGTGTCGATGTGCATGACCGGAAAGGGCACACGTGCCGGATGGAATGCCTTGCGGGCCAGGTGCAACACGACGGCCGAGTCCTTGCCGCCCGAGAACAGCAGGACGGGCCGTTCGCTCTCGGCGACGGCCTCGCGCATGATGTGGATCGACTCGGCCTCGAGGGCATCGACCTGGGACAACTTGTATCTGGGCGACATGGCCGACCTGGGAGGTTGGGGTGGGGAGCGTGGGACAGCGGGGGGTGACCGCGGGTTCGCAGACTACGGCACCCGACCCGATGCTGACCCAACGGGGCTGAGCGCCCAGCGCCCACTTCCGTCGCATCACGGCCACTGGCTTGTCGGACAGGTGGCTAGTTTGTAAGTTCACTGAACTACTAAACATCCACCACCCCACCATGTCCCCGGAGGCGCGATGCAGTCGCGAACCCCCACGGCACGCCAGCCGCGCAAGACGTCGCGTGCCGATGGCCGTCGATGGAACCTGTTGACCACGTTGCAGACCATCGCCAGCCAGGGGACCACCAGTCGCGCCGAGGTGGCCCGCCTCACCGGGCTCACCCGGCCCACGGTCTCCACACTGGTCACTGACCTGATCGACGAGGGGCTGGTCCTGGAACTCGGGTTGGGCGAACCCACGTCGACGGGCAAGCCGCCCACCATGCTGGGCATCAACCCCACCGGCCGCCAGATCGTGGCCATCGACCTGAGCCAGCAACCGGCGCGTGGCGCCCTGGTCAACCTCGACGGCTCGCTGGGCCATGTCGCCTCGGCTCCGGGCTCCGCGGTCGGACCGGCGGCGGTCGAGTCGGCCATCTCACTCATCGACACGTGCCTCGCCCACGCATCCGGCCCGATCCTGGGCATCGGGGTCGGCACACCGGGGATGATCGACCATGACGGCACCATCAGCCTGGCGGCCCACCTCGACTGGCACGACGTCCCACTGGCCTCGCTGCTGGGTGACCGGTTCGGGCTGCCCGTCGTCGTCGGCAACGACGCCCACGTCGCCGCGCTGGCCCAACTGCAGTCCAACCCCGAGGACGCCGACACGCTGCTGCTCGTGGCGGTCGGCACGGGGATCGGCGCCGGGATGGTGCTGGACGGGACCCTGCACACCGGCCAGCACCAGTCCTTCGGAGAGATCGGCCACGTGGTCGTCGACCCCGACGGTGCTGCCTGCCGCTGTGGTCTGGCGGGCTGCCTCGAGACCGTGGCCTCCGTGCCCGCCATCGCCCGCATCGGCGACGACTTCGACCCCGTCGACCTCGAACGCGCCGGACACCGGCTGGGCGCGACACTCGCGGTCGTGGTGTCGGCCATCGACGTCGACCGCATCGTGCTGGCCGGTGAGCTCGCCACACACGCCGCCTGGGTCGACGCGGTCGGTGACGAGGTCCGCGGCCGCATCCACCCCGCTCGCCGCGGTGCCCTGACCGTGACCGCCTCGACAACCACGGAGCCCGTCCTGGCCGGGGCCGCCGCGGCCGTCATGGGCGACGTGCTCGGGGTGGTGCTGCGATGACCACCATCGGCGTCGACGTGGGCGGGACCAACATCCGAGCTGCATGGCTGGATGCCCCCGTCCACCAGCGTGTGCATGCCCCGACGTCCACCGTGGGCGGATCGGCGCTGGCCGCGCGGATCGCCGACCTGGTGACCCCGTTGCTGGCAACCGCCCAGCCCGAGGTCGTCGGCATCGGGGTGCCGGGCCACGTCGACGCCGTCGAGGGGACCGTGCGCAATGCCGTGCACCTGGGCATCGGCGACGACGCGCACCGCCTGGCAGGCGACGTCGCGGACCGTCTCGGCGTCGCGGTCGTGGTCGAGAACGATGCTCGCGCCGCAGCCCTGGGTGCGCTGCACCTGCTCCGGACCGACCGACCCGACCTGACCGACCTCGTCCTGTTGAACCTGGGCACTGGCGTGTCTGCCGGGATCGTGGTCGACGGCCGGCTGGTCCGCGGCCACAACGGGCTGGCCGGGGAAATCGGCCACGCCCCGTTCGGCAACGACACCACTCCCTGCACCTGCGGCGGCGTCGGATGCCTCGATGCCATTGCCGGTGGCGGGGCCCTGGCCCGTCGCCTGGGCGACCGCGCGCAACGGTTGTTCGCGACGCCCTCGTCGAGTCCGGCCGAGGCCAACGCCTTCGCCAGCACGGTCGCCGTCGCGCTGCGGCAGCTGGCCGCCAACCACGATCCACAACTGTTCGTTCTCGGGGGTGGTGTGGCTCGCCACGCAGCTCCCGCAATCCGCGCCGCGGTGGCCGAGCAGTCAGCGAATTCGTCCTTCGGGACGATCCTGCTGACGCCCGATCGCATCGTGACGCTTTCCCACGGGTCCGAACCCGGACTGGTGGGAGCAGCACTGCTCGGTCGGCAGCAGCCATCGCCGGCGATCCAGATGACTCCCCCGGCACCATCCGGGCTCTCCCAAGGAGAACTGCAATGACGCGACGCAAACTGACGGCGTTGTTCGCCGTCCTGGCCATTGGCGCCGGGGCGTGTGCCAACACCGCTGACGAAGGCGACACCGAGGCCACTGAAGCCGAGGCCACCGAAGCCGCCGCCACCGAGGCCGAGGCCACCGAGGCCGCTGCCACCGATGCAGCGACCGATGGCGCCACCGAGGCTGCCGACGGTGCCTACGAGCACCTCGCCGCCGCCCGGGCCGGCGACTTCGAAGGCACCGAGGTCGAACTCCTCGGCCAGTGGGTCGACAGCGAGGCCGAGAACTTCCAGGCCGCCCTGCAGCCCTTCGTCGACGCCACCGGCATCGACGTGACCTACGAAGGCATCACCGACTACGAGACGGTGCTGTCCACTCGCGTCGATGGCGGCAACGCCCCCGACATCGCCCAGATCGCCCAGCCCGGCCTCATGCGCACCTACGCGTCCGAGGGCAACCTGGTCGCCCTGTCCGACTTCATGGACACCGACCAGCTCACCACCGACTACATCGAGTCGTTCGTGGAGCTGGGTTCCTACGAGGACGACGTCTACGGCGTGTTCTACAAGGGCGACCTGAAGTCCATCGTGTGGTACCCGGTCCAGGCCTTCGAGGACGCCGGCTACGAGGTGCCCACCACGTGGGACGAGCTGACCGCGCTGAGCGACCAGATCATCGCCGACGGCAACGGCAACCCCTGGTGCGTGTCGATCGAGCACGGTGACGCCACCGGCTGGGTCGCCACCGACTGGGTCGAGGACGCCCTGCTGCGCACGGCCGACCCCGCAGTCTACGACCAGTGGGTCAACCACGAGATTCCCTTCAACGACCCCGAGGTCCTCGAGGCCGCCGAGGTCGTCAGCGACGTCTGGTTCGCCGAGGACAACGTCTACGGCGGCAGCGACGCGATCCTGTCGACATTCGTGGGTGACACCCAGACTCCGATGTTCAACGAGGACGGCCCGGCCTGCTGGATGCACAAGCAGGCAGCATGGATCCCCGAGTTCTGGCCGGAGGGCACCGAGGCCGGCGTCGACAGCAAGTTCTTCTACCTCCCCGGCATCGAGGAGGAGTACGGCAACCCGGTGCTCGGCTCCGGTGACCAGATGGTCATGTTCGACGACCGTCCCGAGGTCCGCGCCGTCATGGAGTACCTCGCCACGGCAGAGGCAGCCGAGGGTTGGATCGAGGCCGGTGGCTTCGTGTCGCCCAACCAGTCCGTCCCCCTGGACTGGTACGACACCTACCCCAACGACGAGTTGGCCGAGATCCTCAACGGCGCCGACACGTTCCGCTTCGACGCGTCGGACACCATGCCGGCAGAGGTCGGCGCGGGGACGTTCTGGAACGGGATGATCGACTGGGTTGCTGCCGACGGCGGCAACACCGACGAGGTCTTCCAGCAGGTCGAGGACAGCTGGCCCACCAGCTGACCACCCTGTCAGGCGTGCTCCGGTCACCGGGGCACGCCGCTCGCCCGGCGCCCCTCCCCCCGAGGCGCCGGGCGAGTGCTCCACCCCCAGCGCTGACCCATCCGGAGGTCCGACATGGACACACAAGGCCACGACCGCCAACGCTCCACCCGCGGCGGCACCACGCTGCCGGCCCTCCTTGCACTGGGCACCTTCCTGCTCACCGTCGCCGTGATCTGGTTCGGCCTCAAGGTGTTGTCCGAGGAGGACGGCATCGCGAACCTTGCCGCAGGGGCCTACCGCACCCTGGGTGCGACGGCCTCGGCCGACAACGTCGCCGAGTACGGCCTGACACCGCTGACCGACAAGATCCTGCTGATGACGATCGCGCTGTTGATCGGCGTCGGTGCCGTGTGGGCCCTGTTCTACACCGTGAATCATCTCATCGACCGCCTCGGGCCGACGTTCGAGCGGCTCCTGCGCCCATGGGTCTTCATCATGCCTGCCGTCGCGCTGTTGGCCTTCTACCTGCTCTACCCCGCCGTGCGCACGGTCATCATCGCCTTCACCGAGACCGGCGAAGCCGGCCCGTTCGGCAACTTCGTCGAGGTCTTCACCAACCCCGACATGTTGTTGGCCCTGCGCAACAACGCCATCTGGCTGGTCGTCGGCACGACCGGAGCCGTCGTCATCGGGTTGGTCTTCGCGGCCCTGGTGGACCGGGTCAAGCGCGAGGCGCTCGCCAAGACCTTCATCTTCCTGCCCCTGGCGATCTCGATGGTGGGCGCGGCCGTCATCTGGGGCTTCGTCTACGAGTGGAAGCCTGCCGGCGAGACCCAGATCGGACTGGCCAACTGGGTGTTGACGCTGTTCGGCCAGGAACCCATCGCCTTCTTCCAGACGCCACCGATCAACACCATCGTGCTGATCGTCATCATGATCTGGATCCAGACCGGCTTCGCCATGGTGATCCTGTCGGCCGCGATCAAGGGCGTGCCGGAAGACATCCTCGAGGCAGCCCGCATCGACGGGGCCACCGAACTGCAGAGCTTCTTCAAGGTCGTCGTGCCATCCATTCGCGGCTCGATCATCACCGTCGCCACGACGATCTTCATCGCGGTCCTGAAGGTCTTCGACATCGTGTTCGTGACCACGGGCGGCCGCTTCGAGACCGACGTCATCGCCAATCGGATGTTCATGGAGTTGATCCGGTTCCGAAATCGGGGCCTCGCCTCCGCACTGGCCGTGGTGTTGCTGGTCGCCGTCATCCCCGTGATGGTCATCAACGTTCGCAACCTTCGTCGCCAAGGAGTTGGAGTATGAGCGCCCAGGCCGCACACGACCCCGCAGCCTCCGTCGCTGCCACACCTCGCGACCCCGGCTTCGCCACCGGGAAGAAGAAGTCCACCAAGAAGGGACCGGGCGCCGGCGGTCCGCGCCGCATGGTCGGCATGTCGGTGTGGTCACGGACCT
>DATFMD010000408.1:0-11407 GCA_035267125.1 Nitriliruptoraceae bacterium
GAGTTCCGTGATGGCCTGTTGGCCGGCCGGGATCGACGAGTGACGGAAGCCGGCGGTCTTGGAGAAGACCAGGATCCGCGGCGTGTCCTCCTCGGCGATCGTGAAGTCCGCCGAGCCGATGTCGCTGGTGTTGTCGTCGACGTCGATCGCGCGGTACTCGATGGTGTGGTTCCCGATCTCGGAGACCTCGACACCGGTCGTGTACTCCAACCAGCCGCCTCCGTTCAGGCGGTACTCGATGTAGGCCACTTCACCGTCGTCGGTGGCGTCCACCTGCACGGTCACCGTTCCGGAGGACGTGTCCAGGTTGGCGCACCCGATCGGCAGGCCGGTCGACCCGACGTGGATCATCACCGACTGCGCGCTCGAGCGTGCGGCCCAGTCCGCCATCCCGGTCGCGGTGGCGTTGCCGTCGGCGTCCGTGGTGAACCCGGCGGTCGGGTCCTGGGTGTCGGACAGCCACAACTCGTTCGGCGGCTCGGTGGCCCCGTTCGGGTCGTCGCGGTAGTGAGGACCTTCCTCACCGCAGGCGAGGTCGTGCAGGTGCCCGCTGTAGTCCGCGTTGGGCTCGAGGCCGGAGACGTCCACCGAGAGCGTGGTGGAGGAGTCCTCCACGACCATCTCCGCGGTGCCCTCGACCGAGGTACCGGTGGTGGGCGTGAACGTGCCGTCGAACGTGCCGAGCAGGGTGCTCGTCACCACCGGCGGAGTCGCGTCAGGATCGTCGCCGACCACGTGGAAGTAGTCGAACGCGATCGGCACGGAGCCGTTGGTCTGGTTCGTCCCGACCGTGAACGGCCCGACCGAACCATCCTGCGCCACTGCCGCGTTTGTCACGGTCTCGGGCAGGTCGGTCCAGGTCTCGCCGTCGGTCGAGAACGCACCCGAGATGACGTCGCCGGAGCGGGTCATCTGCAGCCACAGTTCGTCCTGGGGAGCCAGGGCCGGACCGTTGATCGCGTCCGCGATGCTCCCGTCGATCTCGCTGAGGAGCTCGATCAGGCCACTCGGCGCGTTGCCGGCCGAGTTCGTGACCACGTGGTCCAGCTTGACGTAGTTGTCGTCGTCCAGGTAGAGGATCACGCCACCCTGCTGGTACTGCTCGTACAGGGCCGACGTGTCGAGCTTGACCTCGACCGTCCACTCGTCAGCCGGCTGGGGCTGGAGGATGAAGTTCGTGGGCTCGCCGTTGGGGGTCTGGTAGATGTCACCGTCACCCGTCTGGATGACGAGCTCACCGTCCGCGACCTCGTACGCGCTCTCGTCGAGGCGCACGCTGTCGGTCCAGCGGCACAACTCCAGCACGGACCCGCTGAACTCGTCGTCGGGGTCGACGGGACCAGTGGTCCCGCCGCCGCCACCGCCGCCGGCGCCCTCGATCGAGAACCAGTCGAACCTGGCCTCCTCGTCGGCGCTGTTGCCGGTGCCGGACAGGGCGAACAGGCCCGCCTGGACGTCGGTGAAGTCACCGATGCCGGTGATGGCGTCGGTGATGCCGGTCCAGTCGGTCCCGTTGGTCGAGTACTGGGGCTCCACGGTCCCGTCCTCGGCCACCTGCAGTCGCAGGTGGACCTCGTCGGGGTAGTCGGCGCCCACGGCGGGGCTGTTGATCTCGGTCGGCGCACCGTCGATCTCCCACAGGAACTGGAAGACCCGTGCGTCGGGGTTGGCCGCTCCGGTGTCCCGACCCTCGATGACCAACTTCACGTAGTTGTCGTCGTCCTGGTACAGGATGAGGCCGGCCTGCTCGTAGGCCTCGTACGCGGCGACGTCGACGACGGTGGTGACCGTCGTGTCACCGTCCGGCAGGGGCCGGACCACGATGTTGGGCGTGTCGGTGTTGTTCTCGCCGTAGATGTCGGTCGCGGAGACCGGCAGGACCAGGTCGGAGTCCTCGACGCGCAGGTTGCCGTCGGGACGGATCACGGTCCAGTCACCAGAGAGGCTGGAGCCCTCGAAGTCGTCGAGGATCGCGCCCCCGCCGCCTCCGGCGCCGGCGTACTGGAACCAGTCGAACGCGGCCTCCTCGTCGGCGGGCTGGTCGTTGCCCGACAAGGCGAACATGCCCATCTGGAGGTTCTCGAAGTCCGACCGGTCGGCCGTGGTCGAGAACGCGGTCCAGGTCTCGCCGTCGGTCGACGAGTACGGAGTGATGGTGTCGCCCTCACCGACCAGCCGCAGGTACACGGTGTCGGGGTAGGCCTCGCCCAGCGCGTCGCCGTTGGTCTCGGCCGGGGAGGCGTCGACCTCGCTGACGAGCTGCAGCACGCGGGCTCCGGGGTTCGCGGCGTTGTTGTCGCGACCCTCGAGGACGAACTTGACGTAGTTGTCGTCGTCCTCGTAGAGCAACAGCCCGGCCTGCTGGTAGGCGTCGTACACCTGGGCCGTCACCTGGGTGGTGATCTCGAAGTCACCCTCCGGCAGCGGCGTGTGCACGATGTTGGGCGAGTCGGTGTTGTTGTCCGCGTAGATGTCCGTCGCGGTCAACGGAAGCACGAGGTTGGAGTCCTCGACGCGCAGGTTGCCGTCGGGACGCAGGACCGACCAACGACCATCGAGGCTGTCGCCCTCGAAGTCGTCGAGGAAGCCACCGACGGCATCACAGCCCGGACCCGGCGGGAAGTCGACCTCGATGTCGAACTCCTCGACGGCTGCCGCGCCGGCCGGGTCGCTCACGGTCAGGGTCGCCGTGTAGTCACCCGGTGAGGTGTAGGTGTGCTCGACGTCCGTGCCGGCGTCGACCTGCCCGTCCCCGAAGGTCCAGTCGAAGGTCAACGGGCTGTCGCCCTCGGGGTCGGTCGCCGTCGCGGAGAAGTCCACGTCCAGCGGTGCCTCACCCGACGTCGGGGTGGCCGTGGCCGAGACCTCGGGCGCGCGGTTGCTGCTCACGCCCGGGCCGTCGAACTCCATGTAGTCGGTGTTGAACAGGTAGCCCGCGGTGTTGTCGCTGGACTGGGCCACGAAGTAGATCGAGTCCGTGGTCGTCCCGTCGGGGATGGCCAGGGTCACGATCTCGTAGTCCTGCCAGCCACCCGTGGGCTCCACGGTCGCGGAGGCGATGACGTCGCCCTCGGGCGAGTCCGCCCGAAGCTCGAGCACGCCACCGGCGCCGGCCGAGCCGACGGCCACGTCGACGGTGTCGATGCCGGCCAGGTTCGCCGGGTCCATCGACCACCAGTCACCGTCCTGCACGAAGCCGATGTGGCTTCCTGCGGACGAGGCGTCGCTGTCCTCGATCTGCACACCCGGGTCGTCGTCGCCGACGCCGTCCGCGGTGCGGCCGGTCTCGGCGAAGTACTCCGCCTCGGTGTGGCGCAGGTTGAGCTTGACGACCTCCTGGCTCGTCAGGGACGCGGCACCGCCCTCACCACCGTTGTCGGTGTAGGTGAAGGTGATCACGCCGAAGATGTCGGCACCCACGTGACCGGTGTCACCCGGGATCGGGAAGCTGCCCGAGCACCCGGTGAACTGGTCGTAGGGGTGGGCGTGCTGGTCGTGGCCCAGCGCGGGCTGGGTGACGACGTCGTCACAGTCGACGGTGCCGTCCTCCTCGTCGGTGACCTCGACCTCGTAGTCGACGGTGTCACCGAAGGAGAAGAAGCCGCCGTTGGCCGGTCCGAGGACCGTGATCTCCGCCGGCGTGTTGCCGGCGTTGATCGTGACGCTGGCCGTGGCCGTGTCACCCTCGTCGTCGGTCACCTGCAGGGTGGCGCTGTACTGGCCGCCCTCCGTGTAGGTGAAGGTGTCCGACTCGGCGGTCGAATCGACCAGGTCGTCGTTGTCGAAGTCCCAGGCGTAGGTCAGGTCCCCACCGTCGGGGTCATTGGACCGGGCGGCGGAGAAGTCCACGTCCAGCGGCAACGATCCCGCAGTCGGGTCCGCGTCGATCCGCGCCACCGGGGAGCGGTCACCACCGACGTACTCGATCTTGTAGATCCCGGAGTCGGGGTTGTTGTTCCCGTAGCCGTTGCCCCACTCGATGACGTACAGCGAGCCGTCGGGGCCCCACTGGAAGTCCATGGTGCGGATGAACGACCACTCGGTGAAGACCGGGTTGATCTTTTCGACCTTGTCGATGTCGTCGTCGACCTGGAAGGACCACCACGCGTCGGTGGTCTGGTTCCAGTCGGCGAAGATGTTCTTGCCGTCCCAGTACGCGGGCCACTTGACGTCGGAGTCGAGATCGGCGTCGTGGCGGTACGGGGCGGACGTCATCGGGGCACCGACGTTGCCGACCTCGGGCGTGCCGGTCGACGAGCGACCCATCCACTCCTCGGCGGGGATCGCCGGGGGGAGCTCGGTCAGGCCGGTGTTGTTCGGCGAGTCGTTGACCGGCGCGGCGCAGTCGAAGGCGCTGCCCGACGTGGACGTCGCGAAGTCGTAGTCGATGTAGGGGGTGTTGTCCCCGACGCAGTACGGCCAGCCGTAGTTGCCGGGCTCGTCGACGATGTTCCACTCGACCCGACCGTCAGGGCCGCGGTTGGCGTTGGCCGAGCCGGCGTCGGGGCCGTAGTCGGCCAGCAGCACGATGCCGGTCAGCGGGTCGATGCCGAAGCGGAACGGGTTGCGGAAGCCCATCGCGTAGATCTCGTCGCGGATGAGCTCCTGGTCCTTGTCCGACGCCCAGTCGGTGTCCTGCAGGTTGCCCGCGGGAACCGTGTAGCCGCCCTCGTCGAGCGGGGTGATCCGCAGGAGCTTGCCGGACAGCGAGTTGGTGTTGCCCGACGAGCGCTGCGCGTCCCAGGCGGAACGATCAGCCTGCTCGTCGATGGGGGTGTAGCCACTCGAGTTGAACGGGTTGGTGTTGTCACCCGTGGAGATCCACAGGTTGCCGTCCGGGTCGAACTCCAGTTCCCCACCGGCGTGGCAGCACTCGTCACGCTGGGTCGGGATGTCCAGGATCACGACCTCGCTGGACAGGTCCAGCGTGTTGCCGTCCATCGTGAAGCGCGACACGCGGTCGCCGCTGGACTCGCTGGAGGGCGAGTAGGTGAGGTAGACCCAGTTGTTGCTCGCGAAGTCCGGGTCGAGCGCGATCCCGATCAGGCCGAACTCGTGCACGGTGGTCACCGGCAGGGTGGCCGCCGTCAACACGGCACCACCGGTGGTGATGACCTTGAACTGGCCGGTGCGCTGGATGTAGAAGACGCGTCCGTCGGGGGTGACCTCCAACGCCATGGGAGCGGTGGTGTTGTCGTCGAGCGTGACCTTCTGGTAGTTCTCGGTCAACGTGGCGCCACAGTCGGAGGACTCGGCGCCCGCCGCCGTCTGGATCCCGCCCCAGATGTGGTCCAGGAATTCGGGCTCGGAGAAGGATGCCGAGGTGTGGCCCATCCCGGTGTACCAGGAGCGGCCACCGTCGTAGTCGTGGCACCAGCTGATCGGGTGGTCCAACCCCATGGCGTCCCCACCCGGGGCGTAGGTCGACTCGTCCAGTGCCTGGAGCACGTGCACGTCACCGCGCGGGTTCGACTGGAAGCTGTACCACTCGTCGCTGCGCTCCCACCGGGTCGGCAGGCCGTCCGTCGACGGGTGCACGTGGTCCTCGGTGATCACCGTCGCAGTCGGTGTCCCCGGCGGATGACCCTGGAAGTAGGCGCCCACCAGGTCGCCGTACCAGGGCCAGTCGTACTCGGTGTCGGACGCGGCGTGGATGCCCGCGTAGCCACCACCTCTCTGGATGTAGCCCTCGAACGCCGCTTGCTGTTCGGCATTCAGCACATCACCGGTGGTGGACAGGAACACCACCGCCGCGTACTGCTCGAGGTTCTCATCGGTGAACGCGGTGGGATCCTCGGTCGCGTCGACCGCGACGTTGTTGGCCGCGCCGAGCGCCTCGATCGCGGCGATGCCGTCGGGGATCGACTCGTGATAGAAGCCTTCGGTGGCGAAGAACACGAGGATCGAATAGTCCTCGGCTGTCTGCGCACGAGCGGATGGTGCTGTGGCCACCAGCATGCTCAACAACATTGCGAACATGGCGGCAAGAACGGTCAGGCGACGGGCTGTGGCGGTCATCGTGTGCGGCTCCCTGGCTTCAACTGGGTCTGTCATCCATGCCGAAATGGTTCGGCATGGACGTGCTGGGCGGCCGCCGGCCTGACCCGGCGGGTACTGCGGTGGTGCGTGATGCGGTGCTGCGGGCTGCTCGTCCGCCACGCTCGTGGCGAACCATTGCTCCTTGACTCGGGTCCGTCGGCCTGACCCGACGGGATGGTGCGGTGGTGCGGAGAACTGTCGAGGCTCGTCGTGGTGACCGTGCCGGCTGGTCGAGGGTGGAGGTCGGGTGGAATGTGGGGCTGGCGCCGCAGTGCAGCGACAGCGCGTTGCGACTACACGGTCGTGAAACAGCCACCGTCGGCGGCCGATCGCGACACCGCGTCGAGCACACGCTGCACGTCGAGGGCGTCCTCGAACGAGGGCGTGGGGTCACTCCCCTCGGCGATGTCGGTGACCAGGTCGGCGATCTCGTTGACGAAGGTGTGGTCGTAGCCCAGCACGTGGCCGGGCGGCCACCAGGCGCCGGAGTAGGGATCGGCACCCTCGGTGGCCAGGACCCGCGTGAAGCCACCGGTCGCGGCCGGCGCGGTGGCGTCGTGGATCCAGAGTTCGTTCATGTCCTCGAAGGCGAAGCGCAGGGCACCCTTCGAGCCGTACAACTCGATGCCCATGTCGTTCTTGGCGCCCGCGGCGAAGCGAGTGGCCTCGAAACTGGCCAGGGCCCCGGAGCCCATCCGGCCGATGAACAGTGCGGCGTCGTCGACGGTCACGTCGCCGTACTCGTCACTGCCCTGGCCCGACAGGCCGTCGTCGGACCCGCTGGGCAGCGGACGTTGCTCGACGAAGGTGTGGGTCAGGGCGGACACGCCCGCGACCCGGTCATCGGTCAGGAACTGGGCGACGTCGATGATGTGGGCGCCGATGTCCCCCAGCGCACCCGACCCGGCATGTTCCGCCTGGAGTCGCCATGCCAGGGGGAATTCCGGGTCCAGCAACCAGTCCTGCAGGTAGCGGGCCCGGATGTGGTGGATGTCGCCGAGCAGGCCGTCGGCGATCAACTGGCGGGCCAGGGCGATTGCCGGCACACGGCGGTAGTTGAAGGCGACCATGGAACGAACACCGTTGGCCCGGGCGGCCACGGCAGCTGCCGTCATGGCCTCGGCCTCCTCGACCGAGTTGGCCAGGGGCTTCTCACACAGGACGTGCTTGCCGGCCTCGAGTGCCGCGATGGCGATCTCGGCATGGCTGTCGCCCGGGGTGCAGATGTCGATGACGTCGACGTCGTCACGATCCAGCAGCGTGCGCCAGTCCGTGGTGGATTCCTCCCAGCCGAGCTTGTCGGCCGCAGCCGCGGTCCGTTCGGCGTCGCGGCCTGCGACCACGACGCGGCGTGGCGTGGCGGGCAGGTCGAAGACCGCTGCGACGTTGCGCCACGCATGGGAGTGGGTGCGGCCCATGAATGCGTGGCCGACCATCCCGATGCCGAGCGTGGGGCGCATGTGGTGCCTCCTGGGGGTCGTTGACGGGGGACGTTGAGGTGGTGGAAGGGTGTGGAGGTGGGGCCCGAACTGGGATCGGGCCCCACCCACTGCCTCAGGACTCGAAGCCCAGGGGCAGGTATGCCTCGACGTTGTCCTCGGTGACGACGGCCGAGAAGGTGGTCAAGGACTGCGGGACCTCGAGCTCGGACAGGCTGGGCATGCCCTTGTCCTGCGCGATCAGGCGAGCAAGGTTGA
This sequence comes from Nitriliruptoraceae bacterium, assembly GCA_035267125.1. Classification (GTDB taxonomy): domain Bacteria; phylum Actinomycetota; class Nitriliruptoria; order Nitriliruptorales; family Nitriliruptoraceae; genus Salsipaludibacter. The sequence goes on from DATFMD010000408.1 coordinate 7,737, forward strand.
CGGCAGATCCGGCCATCGTCGGCGAGTACAGGACCGTGGCCTTCAGGACGCTGTCGCCCGACTCGATCTCGCGCATGGCGTTGGCCGAACCGGCGCCACCAACCATGATGAACTCGTCACGACCGGCTTCGTCGATCGCGGCCAGGACACCGATGCCCTGGTCGTCGTCGTGGTTCCAGATGGCGTCGATCTCGGGCTCTGCCTGCAGCAGGGCGGCCGTCACTTCCTGGCCGGACTCAACGGTGAACGCCGCGGCCTGCCGCGCCGAGACCTCGAGTCCGTGAGTGGCGAGGGCATCGGCGAAGCCCTGCGACCGCGCCTGGGTCAGCGGCAGGTTGTCGATGCCGGCGATCTCGGCGATGACCGGGTCGTCGATGCCTTCCACCTGCGAGGCGATGTAGTTGCCGGCGCTGACGCCCATGCCGTAGTTGTCACCACCGACATAGGTGCGGTAGGCCAGCGGAGAGTCGAAGATGCGGTCGAGGTTGACGACCGGGATTCCGGCCTCCATGGCCTGGCGAGCGACCTCGGTCAGGGCGGCACCGTCGAACGGCAGGATCACCAGCGAGTCGACGCCCTGGTTGATCAGGGTCTCGACCTGGCTGATCTGCTGGTTGACGTCGTTGGTGCCTTCGGTGACCTCGAGGGTGACGTCGTCGAACTCGTCGGCTGCGGCCTGGGCGTTCTCGGTGATGGCAGCGATCCAGCCGTGGTCGGCTGCAGGGGCCGAGAAGCCGATGGTGACGTCGGGGCCGGACTCGGCGCTGGCACCGTCGTCGCCGGCGGCTGCCGTCGTCTCGGCGACCTCGGTGGCCTCGGAGGCCGTCGGCTCGTCATCCGTGGCGGTGTTGGACGTGCAGGCTGCGATCAGGACGGCGGCGCTGGCGACGCCGAGGCCCCGCATCAGCTTGCTCCGGGAGAAGCGGGTGGACACATTCATGTGCGGTTCCTTGTTGGGGTCGGCCGAAGCCGGTGGTCGAGCTCTGGGCGGGTCTGGGTGGTGGGCGGGTGGTCAGGTCAGTGATGGTCGATGGCGTGGCGCCTGAGGCGACGGTGCCCGGGCGGGGTGGGCGCGGGCGGGGTGGGCGCGGGCGGGGTGGGCGCGGGCGTGGAAGCCACGCCGGCACGGGGTGAGGAACCTCATGTGGTGTTCCGTTCCGTCCGGGCCTGCAGAAGCACGGCCAGCACGATGATGACGCCCTTGGCGACATTCTGGACGTTGGTCTCGAGGTTGTTGAGGATGAAGATGTTGGACATGGTCTGGAACACCAGGACACCGAGCAGGGTGCCGATCATCGTGCCCTTGCCACCAGCCAGTGCCGTCCCACCGATGATCACCGCCGCGATCGCGTCCAGTTCGTACAACTCGCCATGGGTCGAGGAGCCGGTCGTGGTCCGGGCGGCGAGGATGATCGCGGCGATGCCACACGTGAAGCCCGACAATGCGTAGAGCCACAGGGTCTGGCGCTTGACATTGATGCCGGCCAGGCGGGCAGCCTCTGGATTGCCACCGATGGCGAAGGTGCGTCGGCCGAAGGTGGTCCGATTGAGGACCAACCAGCCCACGGCGACGACCACGGCGAAGATCCAGATCAGGTTGGAGATTCCCAGGACTCCACCCAGGCTGATCTGCTTGAAGGCCTCGACATCGACGATCTGGGTCTTGTTGTCCGACAGGATCTGGGCCACCCCACGAGCAGCCACCAGCATGGCCAACGTCATGATGAACGGCACGATGCGTCCGTAGGCGATGAAGGCACCATTGACCAGCCCGGTCAACGTGCCGACCAGCAGGGCGGTGAAGATCATGCCCCACATGCCAAACGACTGGGTTGCCAACGTGGTGGCCCACACCGAGGCGAGGGCCACGATTGCCCCGACCGACAGGTCGATGCCGCCGCCGATGATGACGAAGGTCATGCCCACCGAGACCACGCCGATCGTCGCCGCACCCTTGAGGATGGTGGAGAAGTTGTCGGCCGTGGGAAAGGTGTCGGGTGCCGTCACGAAACCGGCAACGCCCACGACCAGCAACACGGCGATCAGACCCAGGTTGTGCAGGTCCTTGAGCCAATCCACCACGGACGTGGACTCGGCAGCCGGCTCCTGGGCATCGGTGGCCAAGAGTTCATTCATGAGCGGACGAGCCTTCCATGACCATGTCGAGGACTGCCGCCTCGTCGAGTTCGCGCGCCGGTGACTCCCCGACGATGTGTCCTTCGGCCACCACGAGCACGCGATCGGCCATGCCGAGCACTTCCGGGACCTCGCTCGACACCATCACGATGCCGACGCCGTCGTCGGCCAGCCCGCGGATCAGCGTGTACAGCTCGGCACGGGCGCCGACGTCCACGCCACGGGTCGGCTCGTCGAGCAGCAGCAGCCGGCAGCCCTTGAGCAACCACCGCGCCACCACGCCCTTCTGCTGGTTGCCACCCGACAGCGTGTTGATGGCACGCAAGGGGTCCGCCGGGCGCAGTTCGAGCTGGTCGATGACCTTGGTCACGTCGTCGACCTCGGCCTTGGGGCCGATGAATCCGTTGCGCGAGTAGCGAGGCAGGGACGCCAGCGAGATGTTCCGGGCGATGGACTGGTCAGCGATCAAGGCTTGCGACTTGCGTTCCTCGGGGGCCAACCCCATCCCCGTCGCAACTGCCTTCGGGACCGAGGCGGACTTCATCGGCGTGCCCAGGAACGTCACGCTCCCGGTGTCGTGGCTGTGGGCGCCATAGATGGTCTCGAGGATCTCGGATCGACCCGATCCCACCAGGCCAGCCAGTCCGACGACCTCGCCGGCACGAACGTCGAACGAGATGTCGGAGAACTCGCCGTCGCGGCCCAGGCCATCGACGGACAGGACGACATCGCCGAGGTGGTCGTCGTCGTCTCGGGAGGGCGGAAACACGTACTCGACGTCACGACCCGTCATCAGCTCGATGATCTGCCGAGTGGGAGTGGACTTGGCATCGAGCCCAGTTGCGACCGTGGCGCCATCCTTGAGCACGGTCACCCGGTCGCCGATCTCGCGGATCTCCTCGAGCCGGTGGCTGATGTAGATGACGGCGACGCCATCATCGGTCAGCTCACGGATGACACGGAACAGGTTGTCGACCTCGTCGCCGTCGAGGACGGCCGAGGGCTCGTCCATCACGATCAGGCGGGCATCGTGCGACAGGGCACGGGCCATCGACACGATCTGCTGCCCCGCCGCCGACAGGTTGCCCACCAACATGCGGGGCTTGATCTCCGGGTGCCCCAACCGTTCCATGATCTCCGATGCGCGCCGGTTGGCCATGCGGGTTTCCACCCAGCCCAGCCGCGCCTTCTCGTGACCCAGGAAGATGTTGTCGGCCACCGTCAGTCCCTCGACGAGGTCGAGTTCCTGGTACATCGTGGCCAGACCAGCCTTCAACGCCTCCATCGGGACCGAGAAGTCAACCCGCTCGCCCAGCCAGTCGATCGTCCCCTCTTCGGGACGAAGCGCGGCCGACAGGACCTTGATGAGGGTCGACTTGCCAGCACCGTTCTGGCCCAGGAGGCAGTGCACCTCACCGGCCCGGACGTCCAGGTCCACCCCGTCGAGTGCCCGCACGCCGGGGAACACCTTGACGATGTCCCTCATCTGGAGGATCGGGTCAACCGTCCCTCCAGCGTGGGCGTCGGACATCGGT